>JASHYD010001390.1 GCA_030043175.1 Xanthobacteraceae bacterium
GAACGCCTTGCTGCTTCGTCATGCCGCCTCTTCTCGCCGCGACCGATCCGTTCAACCAAATCAGCGAATGCGTCGGCAGTGGATCGATGCGCTTTTTGCGCAACGAATGGGTGCCAGGAGCCAAGGCGGTGTTCGAGAAAGTTGCCGACTATTCGCCGCGTTAGGAGCCGGCATCGTGGCTTGCGGGCGGCAAGCGAATCCTCGCGGAGCGCATCGAATGGCTGACAATAGCCGCCCCTTCCACAGCCGCGGCCGCATTACAAAGTGGCGAAGTTGACTGGCGGGAACAGACGCTGCCTGACCTTGTTCCAGCGCTCCGAAAGAACCGCAACGTGACCGTGGACATTTCGGATACCTTCGGCGATGCGCCGTGCATTCCTTATGGCGATGAGCCAGGAGGATTACATGCGCACTTACGTCGACGATGACGATAAGATGTGGAAGCCGATGCCCGGATATTTCACGCCGCGTGGCCCCTATTACAGCGATGAAGGAGGCGATATCCTAAAACGTCCGCGCCTGCAAAGAGTTGCTCCTTCCACGAGCTGATTTGATTGGGATGCACGTCGAACTGCTCAGCAAGCTGCGCTATCGTTCGATCGTTCTTCAAGGCCACCTTCGCCTTGAAGGCCGGTGTGTGGTTGCGGCGGCTCGCTTCTTCATCGTCGCTCCTGATTCGCAGGCAAAGCATGCCTGCCTTCAGGTCGAGATTCCACTTAAACGCCCTGTTCAAAATTCCGGGGCCACCTCAGAACACTCACGTTCGGCCAAGGGGAATTTCAATTTTGCATCGCGCGCCACCGGGTGGGAATGTCAGATCGACGGTGCCGCCGAGCTCATGAGGAACAAGATCGCGGATGAGGCTTAAACCATAACCGGTTTGGACCGGAGCCGTGACCGGCGAGCCGCCGAGCTCGCGCCATGTCATTGTCAGGATCGCCGCTTGATCGGCGCCAGTGCAATCCCAGCTCACGGACACTTTGCCGTCCGCCTCCGATAGGGCGCCGTGCTTCGCGGCATTCGTCGCCAGTTCGTGAATGACCATGGCGACCGCTTGGGTCTGCGCAGAGGTGAGCGCGACGTCCGGGCCGCTGATCGTAGTATTTGCGTCGGCCGTGTAGGGCGCGAGCTGGTGGCGTATGAGATCGGTAACGCCCACGCCGGACCAGCGGTTCTGGCTTAGGAGCGCGTGAGCGGCTGCAATTGATTGAACACGGTCATCGATCGCTTTGACGAATTCGTCAGGGGTCCCGCTGCGCCGGCGCGTATGCCTGACGACTGCGCCGACGCACGCCAGCACGTTTTTGACTCGGTGGTCGAGTTCGGCGCTGAGGAGGTCCTGGCGCTGTTCGGACTGCTTCCGCCTCGTGATATCGCGGGTCAAACCCTTGACGCGCAGAAGGTGGCCGGTCATGTCAAATTCCGCCCGTGAGGTTTGTTCAAGCCACACCTCATGCCCGTCAGGGCGAACAAAACGAAAGGTGACCGTGGCGGGACTGTCGACTCTGGCCCGGTGGTGGTGCGCCTCGAACCGCGCACGGTCGTCTGGATGAATCCGCGCGAGGAATTGCGCGGCGGTGAGAGTTTCCTGTGGACCAAGGCCCAGAATCTGTGCAGCGTTCCCACTGCGCTGCGCTAGGCCGCGGCTAAGATCGCACTCGAAGGCCATCATCCCCCCGGCCGTGAGCGCTTCTAGCAATCGCTCCTCGGCCTGACGGCGCTCAGCGAACAGCGCCGCAAGAACATTTGCGCTGAGGGTGCAGGCCGCAATGGCAATCTGGGCTGCCAGGATACGGCTGCCGATCGGAACGGTGGGGTCGCCGATGCCGATCGGAAAGGTGTGATTCACAAGCTGACCGATGCCAAACGTCGTTGTCCAAACTATCGTGAATGAAACGATGAACGCCCCGGCAGCAGCAAATACTGGCTGACAGCGTGCTGCAAGCCAGAGCAGGACCGGAAAGAGGAGGACGGCCGGACGAACCGCTTGCCACGGCTCGAACGGCAACAGGATGACGAAGACGATCGTCGCCGCTAATGCCACCAGCGCGGCCACGCCCTCGATGATTTCGCCCCGCGGCGGCGGTTCGCGCAGGGCTTTAGCAAGACCGATCACCAGCGGCGCAACAATGATGATGCCGGTGGCGTCGGATGCAAACCAGTGCTGCCAAGTGGCCCAAATCGGCGCCGTTGGGCTGTGGAACAATCTAAAAGCCACCGTCCCGCCGATCCCCGAAGCAGTAGTTGCCACGACCGCAGCCGCCAGTAGCCCCAACACATTGCGCAGTCTGCCGAGGGTGAAGCCCAAACCGAAATAGCGCTCGATCAACCAAGCGGCCAACAGCGCCTCGCCGGTATCCCATAAAGCGGAGGCAGCGGCGTCCAATACGCTCCGGTCACCCATCAGATTGGCAATGATGGTTGCAACAATCACGCCGCTGGCGACCGGCAATCGCGCAGCGCGCCCGAGCACGATCAGGACGCCCGAGGACACGCCCGCAGCAGGCCAGAACACGGCAACGCCGTCAGGCTTGGCGAGGAGCGCAAGGCTCAGCCGCGCCGCTAGGAAATAGGCTATGCCGACCGCAACGGCGAGCCCTAACGCGCCGACCAGAGGCAGCGTCGGATAGGCGCGAGTTCTGAGGTGAACTTCCTGAGTTGGATTCTCCAGCATAGCCCCTCACCCCAAACTGATAATCTGTTCACATTATCACATTCGATAAACATAGCGGTGTGCGCGAACCCGCAGCAATCCGGCTCTCTCTTGGCGCGTTGATCGTTTGATTTCTGACGTTTGATTGTCTGCCATGCGGATTGCGTTGCCTTCGCATCTTGAAAGGGCGCAGCGAGTCAGTCGAGGACCGCGGCTCGGCGCGCACTCCAGTGCGCGCAAGCACACACAAAGGCGTTGCCGGTCGCGATGAGCAATGCCAGAGCAAACCCACGCCCGCGCTTGGACCCAAGGTCGTGGGGGCGATCGGCCGAGGCTTGCGGCGGGGTATGCCGAATCGTTGCCGACGGGGCGCCGGAACGGTTTGCCGGGATTCTGCGCAGGGTGGACGAGCCAGCCGGCGAGATGGAGGCTCCGTAACACCGTAACAGTCATATTCCGCAAACAACACACTCAAGAGCGCATCGAAGGGAGGGAACCGCCCACTTCCTACAGCGTATCGACGACGGCATTCGAGCCGTCGAGGGCCCTAGATTAGGGGCAGCGAGGTCGGGTCGACCCATAACCGAACGGGGTCACCGCACGGCAGGAATCTGCTGATCGATGCGCTAGCCAGCTCCAAGCGGTCAACTTCCGCCGTCATAGACGTCATCGATCGCATTACCAGCCGATGGGAATTGCTGGCCGAGATGGCCAAGGAGCAGGGGTTGATCCATTTCATGACCCCTGGCTTCATCACGGCCGCAGCCAAATTCCAAAAGGACTATCCCGTGTTCCTCTTGGAAGATAGGGAAGGGCTGCTCAAGTTCTTCGATAGCTACGATGGGCCAGCGCATGCCGGGAGCAGGCTTAAGCTGGGCAATGGAACGGGAAGGCGCCGGCTGAAACGCCAACCTTCCAGCCGTACTGGGGAAAACTCACCGTACGGAATGAGAGGGGGGATCGAGGAAACGTCAGCATCATTCGAAGCCCGAACCGCGCCTCGATCCTACCCGACCATAGCCACCATCCGTCCCGGTGTCGAGTTGCAGCTGTGATAGATACAACTCGCCTGACGTCTTCACCCAAGCTTAATGTTGGCAGTCCGGATCACCCTGCGCCATTTGTCGGCATCCGCTTCAATGAGATTGGCGAATTCGGCGGGTGAACCGATAAGCGGTTCTTGCCCGACCTCAGCAAACCGGGCCTGAGCCTCGCATAGTTTCTATTTGATCCGCGTCCCTTGTTTCCGGTCTTTCCAGTCGAAGCGCCTTTGCGCCCGCGTCTATCTCTCCGCTTGCGGGGACAATGGATGGTCGGCTCGCACGCAACCTCAGGTCCCTTCGTGTTGCCCTCGCGGGGACCTGGGTTCAACAAGGAAGCCGCACCTTACTCATGAATCAGCAGTGGCGCATCAAACGTCCTGTCGGCGTGCAACAGCGGCCGGCACTTCAACTGCTGTCCAGCATTCCGTTCGGCGTCGCCGAAGGAAACATGCTTGCCCAAGGTTTCACACGCCGGACGCTGGCTAGCCTCGTGCGCGCCGGGTTTGCAACAACAGAGAGCACGTCCGTCAAAGCCGGTGACAAGCCGGTCAGCCCCGGCCGCATCAAGATCACTGCGGCCGGCCGCAGCGCGCTAGACTGACCGAGCGGCGAGCCCGAACCCGTGCTGGCGCACTGACCGGCGCAAGCCATCGGGCCCATTGGGTCCAGCGGACCTGTAGGCTCAACAAGACACCGGCGCCACCATTGGACCAGCAGCGAAACAGCTGTCGCCTCGGCCCGCGTCGCGCGGGTCTCATGTCCGCGGCGCACTCTGGCAAGTTCACCAGAACCGATTTGACGAAGACCGGTTTCGCGGGGGCAGGGACCCGAGCACGGCCGCCGCCGCCCGGGCTCAAACGGAGGCTACCAAATCCGCCCAACGGGCCGGCATCGACCATAAGCGCCGCGCGCAGCCCAGCGCATACCTTGGCCGCAAGCCGTCCTATGACCGGGCTACGTTCGACCGCATCAGGATTGCTCTCGACAGCGCCAGCCCGCCGAGCCTATCGGCCATCGCCAGGGCGGAGGGCCTGTCCAAGCAGACGGTGTTCAGGTTGAAGCAGGAACCCCAGGGTGCGTTGGCTGCGTTGGTTGCATGGGGCATGTGATGGATTGCTCGATCAAATCGTGAACCGCGATTGTCGAGCCTCTACTTGCCCATCTCAATCTCAAACGCTGCTGAACTCGATTTGAAAAGGCCGAGTAAAGGGCGGCGGAACCCGAGGCCGAACGAAGTGAGGTCGAGGGGGACTGAACGCTTCGGTGTGCGGTCTTCATAGCGCAGGGGCCGTAGCTCGCACTGGCGGGCGCGCAGTCGGTCCTCGCGGCGGGTTCTCCTTCCCATTGCCACCCAAATGACCTGCAGTTTCCCGCAGGCCCGGAGGCGCGTCGCTTCGCGCCGACACCCGGTGTCACTTTCAGCCGGGCCTATTGCGAGACCCAAGAAGTGTGCCCTGCGCTTCAGCGACGGCGCTCGGCCGTGCCTCCAGCGAGGTTCTGTTGGTAGCGCAGGTCGCAGGGGGCAAGGATCTGCAGTCCGCACTCTTGCGCCTACGTCCTCCCGTCACTGTCCCCAGGCAGCCGAACGCATCCGCAGGCTCGTCCTTGATGCGGTAAGCCTCATTCGCTGGTCCGTCTGCTTTCGAAGGCCGACCAGACTTGACGGGTGGGCGTCGTTATTGACCGAAGATGACCCAGAGCCAACCTTTCGGACCGCTCCTTTACTGTCCGATCCAGCGGGTGCTTCTTGTTTGCCAAGTGCCATCGGCCCGGATTGCTTCAAGTCCCTTGTTCAGGCGGGCGAGAATTTCTGCGTGCTTGCCTTTTGGTGCACCAATCGCGAGCGGGGTCTCCAGAAACATCTTATGTGGCATTGTAATTTGATCCGCATAAAGCCGACTCGCGATGATCGCGCCAGCTTGGTAGTTCAGCGCCGCGGCGTCGAG
>JASHYD010001391.1 GCA_030043175.1 Xanthobacteraceae bacterium
CAAACCTGAAACAGGTCTTCTTGATCGAATGTTCGCCAAATCCGCCCCACGGCACGGTCAATCTCAGCGCAGCCTTGAAACAGGCAGCGGACTCGTTTGAGATCGCGCGAACGAAGGCTGAGGACATGGCGCTGCTACACTTCACCAGCGGCACTACAGGCAAGCCGAAAGGCGCCGTGCACGTGCACGAAGCCGTGGTCGCTCACCATGTCACCGGAAAACTCGCACTGGACCTGCATCCCGATGACATCTTCTGGTGCACGGCGGATCCAGGCTGGGTGACGGGTACGTCATACGGGATCATTTCTCCGCTGACCAACGGTGTGACAATGATCATCGATCAGGCCGAGTTCGATGCCGAGCGTTGGTACCGTATCCTGCAGGATCAGAAGGTCACCGTTTGGTACACCGCACCCACCGCTATCCGCATGCTGATGAAGGCCGGCGCCAGCTTTGCGAAGCGCTTTGATCTCTCGAACTTGCGGCTCATGGCGAGCGTCGGCGAGCCGCTCAACCCGGAGGCCGTGGTCTGGGGCGTAGAAGCTTTCGGTAAGCCGTTCCACGACAATTGGTGGCAGACCGAGACCGGGGGAATCATGGTCTCCAACTTTCTATCAATGGATGTGAAACCGGGCTCGATGGGCCGCCCATTGCCCGGCGTGGTGGCTGGAATTGTCGAGCACATCGAAGGGCGCGTGCGCGAGATCACAAAGCCGATGGGTATGGGCGAGCTCGCGTTGCGGCCTGGTTGGCCATCGATGATGCGAGGCTATCTCAACGAGGAAGCACACTACAAGAAATGTTTCGTGGACGGCTGGTACCTCACCGGCGATCTCGCGATGCGCGATAGCGAGGGCTACTACTGGTTCGTCGGTCGCAGCGACGATGTGATCAAAAGCTCCGGTCACCTGATCGGTCCATTCGAGGTGGAAAGCGCGTTGATGGAACATCAGGCTGTGGCCGAAGCCGGGGTGATCGGCATTCCCGAGCCGACGGCTGGCGAAGTGGTCAAGGCCTACGTGGCGCTCAAGAACGGCTTCGAAGCGAGCGAGGCATTGCGCAAGGAATTGCTGGGCCACGCGCGGCAACGGCTCGGGCCGGCGGTCGCGCCGAAAGACATCGTATTCCGCAAGAACCTGCCGAAGACGCGCAGCGGCAAGATCATGCGGCGCTTGCTCAAGGCCCGCGAGCTTGGCCTGTCTGAGGGTGACATCTCGACCCTCGAAAGCGAGGAGCGATGATGGCGTCCATCGACAAACCACGCCTGTCCCGCGAGCACATGCTGCTTCTCCTGCGGCAGATGATCCGCATTCGCCGCTTCGAGGACAAGTGCGCCGAGCTCTATACCCAGGAGAAGATCCGGGGGTTCATGCATCTCTATGACGGTGAAGAGGCAATTGCAGTCGGGGTTATCCCTGTCCTGGAGCAACGGGATCGCATCGTCGCGACCTACCGTGAGCATGGCCACGCTTTGGTTCGCGGCGTGCCCATGACCACCGTGATGGCCGAGATGTACGGCAAGCAGGAGGGCTGCAGCCATGGTCGCGGCGGCTCGATGCATTTGTTCGATCGCGCCACAAATTTCTACGGCGGCAACGCCATCGTCGGCGGCGGTCTTCCGCTTTCTATTGGGCTCGCATTGGCAGACCAGATGCGGCGCAACGATGTAGTCACTGCTTGCTTCTTCGGCGACGGCGCGGTCGCTGAAGGAGAGTTCCACGAAACCATGAACCTCGCGGCGCTCTGGGGGGTCCCGGTGCTGTTCGTGTGCGAAAACAACCTCTACGCTATGGGCACTGCCTTGGCGCTGTCGGAATCGGAGACAGACCTTCAGCGCAAGGCAGCATGTTATCGGATCGCTTCTGAAGCGGTCGATGGCATGGACATCATCGCCGTCGAAGCGGCTGCGCGTCGGGCGATTCATGGGATTAGGGAAACGCGCAAGCCGTATTTTCTCGAATGCCGGACCTATCGGTTACGGGCGCATTCGATGTTCGATGCCCAGCTCTATCGCGAGAAAGCTGAGGTCGAATCGTGGCGCCCACGAGAACCGATCGTGCGGTTCCAGGGCTGGCTGCAAGCCAATCACATGGTTCATGCAGAAGAGGTGGCGCAAATCGAAGCCGAGGTAGACGCCGAAATCGCCGAGGCTGTCGCATTTGCGGAAGCTGGAAGCTGGGAGCCGGCCGAGCAGCTCACCCGTTTCACCTACGCAGAAAGGACTGCCTGAGCGGGCAGGTGAGGTCATGAGGCAAGCAGCGGCCAAATCCAAGACAATCGAGATTACCTACCGCGAAGCGGTGCGCGCTGCCATTCGCGACGCGATCAAGCGCGATGAGCGCGTGTTCTTGATGGGGGAGGATGTCGGCCGCTACGGCGGCTGCTATGCTGTTAGCAAAGGGCTGCTGGCTGAGCTTGGCCCGGAGCGAATTCGCGATACGCCCTTGTCCGAGTCAGGCTTTACCGGCGCCGGTATCGGGGCGGCGATGGCAGGCATGCGGCCGATCGTCGAGCTGATGACCGTCAACTTCAGCTTGCTCGCGCTGGACCAGATCCTCAACACTGCGGCCACCGTGCGCCACATGTCAGGAAACCAGTTTGGCGCTCCGCTGGTCATCCGCATGGCGACAGGCGCTGGCCGCCAGTTGGCTGCCCAGCACTCGCACAGCCTTGAAGGCTGGTATGCCCATATCCCCGGGATCAGGGTGCTGGCGCCGGCGACCATCGAGGATGCCCGCGGCATGCTCTGGACCGCGCTGCAGGAACCGGATCCGGTCCTGATTTTCGAAAACATCATGCTCTACAACATGGTAGGCAAGATTGCCGCCGATGCCGGCGCGGTCGATATCGACAAGGCCGCCGTCCGCCGGGTAGGCCGTGACGTCTCGCTGATCACCTATGGCGGCTCCCTTTGGAAAACGCTCGAGGCCGCCACCACGCTCGCGGCCGAGGGCATCGAGGCCGAAGTCATCGACTTACGCAGCCTGCGGCCGCTCGATGACGCCTCGATCATGGCTTCTGTCGCCAAGACTCGGCGGGCGGTCATTGTCGATGAAGGCTGGCGCAGCGGCAGCCTGGCTGCCGAAGTGGGCATGCGCATTGTTGAGCAGGCATTCTGGTCCCTCGACGCTCCGATCGGCCGCGTCTGCAGCGAAGAGGTGCCGATCCCCTATCCAAAACACCTCGAAGAGGCTGCGATTCCGCAGGCACCGAAGATCGTGGTGGCCGCAAAGATGGTCATGGGCCGAGCATAAGAGGGTGTGATGGCTGAATTCCGCATGCCGTCTCTCGGCTCCGACATGGATGCGGGCACGCTGATCGAGTGGCTGGTCAAGCCCGGTGATTGGGTCAAGCGCGGCGATGTGGTCGCGGTCGTCGACACCCAGAAGGGCGCCATCGAGGTTGAAATCTATCAAGCAGGCCAGATCGAGAAGTTCCTCGTTGATCTCGACACCAAGGTGCCGGTGGGGACACCGCTCGCGTTGATCAGGGCCGAAGGGGAGGTGGGGGCGACAGCCGCGCCGGCGCCACCGGCTGCTCCTGTGGGCACGGCGAAGCCAGCCATAATTCTGCCTGCAGCGGCGGAGCTTGCGCCGCCTCCAGCGGTCGTGGAGGGAGTCGGGCCTGCGCCGGCCGTAGCTGCCGGCATTCCGGCGCCCGTGCTGCCCTTGCCCGGCGTCCTGCCAGGCAGCCGTCGTGCATCTCCTGCGGCGCGGCGGCTGGCGCAGGAACGCGGCGTCGATCTCACCGCCGTGGCCGGCAGCGGTCCGGACGGAGCGATCCTTTATGCCGACGTCGAACAGCGCATTGGCGAGCCTGTGGCTCAGCGGGAAAAGGGGCGTGCTCCGTCACTCGATCTCAACGCCATGCGGGTTGCCATCGCCGCCGCGATGGCGCGGTCGAAGCGTGAGATCCCACACTACTATCTCAGCCATCAGATCGACGTCACTGCCTGCGAGGAATGGCTAGCCCGGAAGAATGCGCCGCTGCCGCCGGAGGGACGTATCCTACTGGCGGCCTTGGCGCTTAAGGCAGCCGCGCGGGCTGCGCGGCGCTTCCCGGCCTTCAACGGATTCTATCGCGACAATAAGTTCGAACC
>JASHYD010001392.1 GCA_030043175.1 Xanthobacteraceae bacterium
GCAGTGCGCGCCATAGCCCCGCTCCTTGCAACGAATCAGAACAAGGAGGCTGGGAAATCTTGGTTAACGAATTGCTAAACCTCTAACTGAACGGCATTGGGTCTAGCGCCGACCCCGAACAGAAGCACGACCCCGGCGGAACGGATGACTCGCGAGTGGAGAGATGACCCTTGACAACGCCCCGGCCCGTTACAGAAGAAATGTCTGAGCAGAACGGCCAGCCGTGACCTCGGCAGCTCCTCGTCCAGAATCATTTCCATGTGCGCCTCCGCTGCGAAGCAGCGCACAGGGAATCATGCTTCTATCGTCAACACAAAAATCACCCTTCCACGCCGTTAACCTGAGTTCCCAGCCGTGGCTGTTCGGTCTCCCCATATTGCACACGCCCGAGGGGCCGGGCTCGTCAGCTGGGCGGAAGACGCGAACACCAAGCGCGTCGTCACGACACCCGAGAGAATCAGAAGCAATTATTGCTGCCGCGCACGCAGTTCGACGACGGCCCCGCCATGATTGCGGAAATCGCCGCATCGGACCGCGTACGCGCCGCATCGGCTCGCGCCGCATCGAGTTGCTGTCGACACTGCACGTAGGCCGCCTCACTGGGCTTAGCCCCGGATGACTGACACTTTGCGTCATCTCGGGCATCGTTCCGCTGCCGTGCAGCCTCCATGCGTTCCTCGGCCGTTAGACACGCCGTCAACAGCAGGCACAAGCACAAACCAAATAGTGGTTTCATCCATTGGTCCTCCCCTTCACAACCTTAGCGCCGCGTAAGCCGGGCCAGGATACACGATTGGGCCTTGGCACGGAAAAAGGTTCACCTTCTCGGGGGCCGGGGCATATCCCGACGCAGTGGGGGTCGTCAAAGTCGTCGAGGACCGTCAGCGCCGGTATTGGCGTTGACTCGCGGCCCCCAAGCGCCCGGCCGAATACCTTGCGGCTGAATGCGTCCAGGATGACAGCGAGGTAGCCGAACTCCTCCGCCAAATGCACGTAGGTGGTGTCAGCCACCCAGAGTTGATCGAGGCCGGTGAGCACTATACCACGGGTAAGATTGGGAACGACGCACCAGTCGTTGACACGAGTTGGTCGTTGTCGGCACAAACCGGTCCGGCGCAGGTACAAAAGCTTGTCCTCGCGTATCAAGCGCCGCACCCGCCAGACGCCACGGGTCTACGCGGTGCTTCGCATCGCCTCGCTGCCCTTAGTTGCATTGCGGGTTTAAGGCATTAGGCTAACAGAGGGCTCGGGGCGCAGGGTTCGGGATGGCGGAAAGCTTCGACGCACGAGGGCTGATGTTTCTCCAGGATGGCGGGGAAATGGGCGCCCTCATGCGGGCCACGGATTGGGCTGCGACCCCGCTCGGCTCTCCCGAGAGCTGGTCGCCTTCGCTAAAGGTGGTGGTCGCACTGCTGCTGGCCAATCGGTTCCCGCAGCTTCTTTGGTGGGGCCCGGACTACATCTCAATCTACAATGACGCTTATCGGCCGGTGCTCGGCGCCAAGCATCCGGCAGCCCTCGGCCGACCCTTCCGCGACGTTTGGCCCGAGGTGCAGCACGTGCTCGCTCCTCTGATTGACGCGCCGTTCCATGGCGGGCCGTCGAGCTGGACCGATGATATCCAGCTGGAGGTGCAGCGCCACGGGTTCGCTGAAGAGACCCACTTCACGTTCGCCTATAGCCCGGTGCCGGACGACACCGCGCCTCGCCGTATCGGGGGGGTTCTGGCGACGGTCAGCGAGATCACCGAGAAGATTGTAGGCGAGCGCCGGCTGGCGGCACTTCGAGATTTGGGGACGCGCGCGAGCGACGCGCGCTCCGCAGAGGCTGCCTGCGCTATCATGGCCGAAGCGCTAGCGGCACATCCCATGGATGTGCCATTCGCCCTGATCTACCTCACGGACGATGATTTCCACGGGGCGCACCTTGCGGGAGCGGCCGGCGCTATTGTAGGCGATCCTGCTGCGCCGGACATTGTCGATCTACGAGCAATGGACGCGCCGTGGCCTTTGGGGCAGTCGGCCAAGACCCTGGCTCCCGTGCTGGTCGAGCGGTTGGGTGCCCGCTTCTCGAGTCTGCCCGCAGGAGCTTGGGCCGACCCGCCACATACGGCGCTGATCGCACCCTTGGTGGCGGCAAACAAGCTCGTGGGGTTCCTGGTCGCTGGCGCGAGCTCCCGGTTGCGGCTGGACGAGCAGTATAGGTCCTTCTTCCTTCTGATCGCGGCACAGATTGCCACCGCCATAGGGAACGCTCGGGCCTACGAGCAAGAGCGCGACCGAGCCGAGGCGTTGGCGGCGATCGATCGCGCTAAGACAGCATTCTTCTCCAACATCAGCCACGAGTTCCGGACGCCACTAGCGCTGATGTTGGGGCCATTGGAAGACGCCTTGGCAGACGCCGCGAATGCCCTCGGGCCTTCCCAGCGGCGGTGCATTGAGCTGGCGCAACGGAACGGGCTTCGACTGCAGAAGTTGGTCAACACGCTGTTGGATTTCTCGCGCGTCGAGGCCGGCCGCATCCAGGCCGTCTATCAGCCGACCGCACTAGCCGCATTCACAGCCGATATCGCCGCTAGTTTTCGCTCGGCCTGTGAGAGGGCGGGACTGACCCTGACGATTCACGCGCCGCCTCTCGCCGAGCCGGTCTTCGTCGACCGCGAGATGTGGGAAAAGATTGTCCTTAATCTCGTGTCCAACGCCTTCAAGTTCACCTTCGAAGGCGGCATCGACATTTCGCTGGCGGGAGACGATGGTCAGGCGGTGCTCCGCGTGAGCGACACTGGTGTCGGCATTCCCGAGGCCGAACTGCCGCGTCTCTTCGAACGGTTCCATCGTGTTGCCGGCACCCAGGGGCGCACCCACGAGGGCACGGGTATCGGCCTTGCGTTGGTGCAGGAACTGGTCAACCTCCACAAAGGTGCTATCGAAGTCGACAGCCGGCTGGGCCAAGGGACCACCTTTACCGTTTGCCTGCCCTTCGGCACTCGCCATCTGCCTCAGGACCGTATCGAGACGGAGCGCAGCCAGGTCTCGACGGCGGTGCGTGCCGATTCGTTCGTTGCTGAGGCACTCCGCTGGTTGCCGGACGTGGTGGACGAAGAAGGGATCGAGACGCCGCTGACGCCAACCGTCGGGCCGAAAGCGTCCATCCTAGTCGCCGATGACAATGCTGACATGCGTGACTATCTGCGCCAGCTACTGGGCCAACGCTATGTGGTGCGGCTGGCAGCCAACGGGACGGAAGCGCTGGCGGCAATTCGGGTGGACAGGCCCGATCTAGTCCTCGCCGATATCATGATGCCAGAACTGGATGGCTACGGTCTTCTGAGAACGGTCCGGGGGGACCCCACGCTGGTCGACTTGCCCGTGGTGCTGTTGTCGGCCCGCGCCGGTGAGGAAGCCACGATTGAGGGGCTGGATGCCGGTGCGGACGATTACCTGATCAAACCGTTCAGCGCGCGTGAGTTGGTCGCCCGCCTGTCCGCCAATTTGGAGCGTGCTCGCGGCCGCCGGCAGGTGCGGGAAAGCGAGGAGCGCTTCCGCGCGTTGGTGACTGCAACCTCGGATGTCATCTATCGCATGAGCCCTGACTGGACCGAAATGCGCGTGCTCAACGGTCGTGGCATCCTCGCGGACACCCATTCTCCGAGCGCCGCCTGGATCGAAGAATACATCCTGGCTGAGGACCGTCCGCCGATGCTGGCGGAGATCCAGGCGGCGATCAACGCCAAGAGCGTATTCCAGATGGAGCACCGGGTCCGCCGAGCCGACGGAACAGTCGGCTGGGTTTTCTCCAGGGCGATCCCGCTTCTCAGCCCGTTGGGCGAGATCACCGAATGGTTCGGCGCCGCGAGCGACGTAACCGAACGCGTCGCGGCGGTCCGAGCACTGCGCCAGGCGAATGAGACCCTGGAGCGGCGGGTGGCCGAGGCCCTGGCCGAGCGTCGGCTGATGGCCGAGTTGGTCCAAACCACCGACACTCTTGTGCAGGTGCTCGACGAGAACTTCCGCATCCTGGCAATTAATGACGCCAACATTGCCGAGTATGAAAAAGTCTATGGCTTTCGGCCCAAGGTCGGTGATTCTCTTGCAGATTTGTTGGCGGACCGGCCAGAGCTGTGCGAGCCAGTGCTGGCCGTCTGGTCTCGGGCCTTAATGGGCGAGGCGTTCACAGCAACCGAGCAATTCGGGGACCCGGCGCTGCAGCAGCGCCATTACGAGATCACGTTGCGGCCTCTCCGCGATGGGGCCGGCAAGGTCATTGGGGCCTACCAGTTTTCGACCGACATTACTGAACGGCGGGAGGCCGAAACGCGCCTGGCCGAGGCGGAAGAGCAGCTACGACAGAGTCAGAAAATGGAAGCTGTCGGCAAGCTCACCGGCGGAGTTGCGCACGACTTCAACAACGTTCTGCAGGTCATCGGCGGTAATCTGCAGCTTCTGAGCCGAGACGTAGCCGGCAATTTGCGTGCCGAGCAACGCTTGCAGACGGCAATGGCGGCCATTTCTCGAGGATCGAAGCTTGCTTCACAACTGCTCGCTTTTGGCCGGCGCCAGCCGCTTGCTCCGAAGGTGATCAATCTCGGCCGCCTGATCCGTAGCATTGAAGATATGCTCCGACGAGCCTTAGGCGATGGGGTTGAAATCGAGACGATTATCTCCGGCGGACTTTGGAACACATTTGTGGATGCCATGCAGGTCGAGAATGCGATTCTGAATCTTGCAATCAATGCACGCGATGCAATGGGTGGACACGGCAAGCTCACGATTGAAACGGCAAATGCGTTTCTCGATGCCGACTATGCTGCGCGACACGGTGAGGTTGATCAGGGCCAATACGTGATGATTGCGGTCACCGATACCGGGTGCGGAATTCCGCCGGATATGATCGAGCGCGTTTTTGAACCGTTCTTCACAACCAAGCCGGAAGGACACGGTACCGGCTTGGGGCTCAGCATGGCCTATGGTTTCGTCAGGCAATCCGGAGGGCATATCAAGATCTACAGCGAACCCGGCCAGGGCACGACTGTACGCATCTACTTGCCTCGTGTGCGGGAACTGGAAGACGTCGGAACCAAAATCGAGACTGGCCCCGCAACAGGCGGAACCGAAACTGTGCTGGTTGTCGAAGACGACGAGGAAGTGCGGGGAACGGTCGTCGATATGCTATCTGAGCTAGGCTATAGGGTTCTCAAGGCCAAAGATGCCCAAAGTGCGTTAGCAATCATCGAAAGCGGCATCCCCATCGACCTGTTGTTTACTGACGTGGTAATGCCGGGGCCGTTGCGTAGCCCTGAGCTCGCTCGCAAAGCACAGGAACGGCTTCCCAATATCGCCGTGCTATTCACGTCGGGATATACGGAAAACGCTATCGTGCATGCGGGCAGGCTTGACCATGGCATCGAACTGCTGAGCAAGCCTTATTCCCGCGAGGCTCTTGCCCGGAAAATCCGGTATATCCTTGCAAACCATCAGCAGCCCAGACTTGAACACCCGGTATCACGTGGCTCGCAGCGACGGGCCATGTCTCACATCCTCGTCATTGACGACGATCGCGACCTCTGCCTTATGATGGAAGAGGTGCTGCGAGCTGCGGGATATAAAGTGTGGGTGGCCGCTGATGGCGTGCAGGGTATCAAACTGCAACGAAAGCAACCAGCATCGCTGCTGATTACTGACATTTACATGCCCAATAAAGAGGGCATCGAGACAATCAGAGATTTTCGCGAGGAATTTCCCGACGTGCCAATCATTGCTATGTCGGGCGGTGGGAGGCTGAATACGCAAGGCGGCCTCCTCACTGCCAAGGAACTAGGTGCCGCGGTGATCCTACGAAAGCCTTTTGAAATAAGCGACCTTCTGAGGTCAGTGGCGGCAACGCTCAATCGCTTGGAGCCCTAGCCGGCTCGTTATCACGGGCTTGCATCCAATCGGTCATTCTGTTTGTGCGGCCTCGGCGAATCCTAGCGCCCGAGATGAGCCACCATTTACGAGTATTCAGAGGAGTCGTTATCATGTCAAACGAGCGCGTCACCATGCTCACATTCGGCGGATATTTCCACGGGCCAAGGTCATGATAGCCCCCGGGGCCGACTACTCGGGCGCGTGTGCTACGCACGCTCGTCGCCGAGAAGATCGCCCCCCAGATCGCCGGGATTGATTATACGAACTTCAAAGCCAGCGTGACTGATGAATAGCGGAGTCACTCAGCAACCCTCACCTCAACGAGGTGGACAGGATGCCGGAGCCAGACGAAAGAGACCACGCGCCACGGTAGGTATACCTACATCGAGTGCGCAAGATTTGCCGATGATCGGGTGATCTTGATTGACGCCCACCCGCGGTATGATTGGCCGATGGGGGGTAGAGAAACGGCTTCGGGAGGAGTTGGCCAAACTGCACGTCGATATTAACGAGGTGCGGAGGGACAAAAGCGGCATCAAGGGCGGCGACGATTGGGGGCGTGGCATTATCGATGACCGCAAAGACTCCGACTGGTGTCCTCACGCGACATTCGATACGCGATCCCGCCGTCTGCCTCGGCATTGCGCTTCACGGGAAAGGCGGGGCGATTACAACTGTGCACATCGAAGGCGCGACAGGGCGGCCTTGCGGGCGCGCTTACGTCCTGCGCGACAGCCTTGCGATCGTCTGTTCGCGGGGCTGCGCGGCACAGTGGTGTAACT
>JASHYD010001393.1 GCA_030043175.1 Xanthobacteraceae bacterium
ACGCAACGCGGCTCGGTATAAAACCGGTTCGCTTCGTCGCTCTGCCGGGTGAACTCCTGCTTGACGGTCCATGGACGAGTCCACACGGTTGAGTCTTCGATGGTCGCGACGTATTCGATTGAGGTCGGGCTCGTGCGGGTCCAACGCTCGATCAGGTGCAGGTTCTCGCGGGAGCCCTGGTAGTCGGTCTTCGCACTGAAGTTCGTCACATCGACCACGAGTGTGTTGGCGTCCCAGTGGCCGCGCGAGTCGCCGTACCATTGGCGGATACCGCTCGGCAGGTGCGGACTTCCGTTCATGACGATGTTGCGCTGCCAGCCCTGCCCCTGGCCCACGTCGTAGAAAATCGAGATGCCGCCGGGCGTTTGCACGATCCGGCGGAAGCTGCCGGTCGCGGCACCGAATTCCGGTAGTCCGCCGGTCAGGCAGCGATCCGCCAGCGCGCCATCCTCCGGACCATCGTGTCTGTTCATCCGCGCCGTGTTGTAGCGGGGCGCAGGCTCAGCGAGCCTTGGCGAGGGTATCGGATCATATTTTCCGCCGCGGCATGCCACTGATTTCGACTTGCAGGTCTCGGTCGCCTGCAGCAGGGCCAGTCTAAACTGTCGATCGGCATCGGCCATTTTCTGCCCCTCCGGCGTCATCGAGGGGATTCGCCCATGGGGGGGATCGACGATCAGCGAGGTGCGTATACCGGCGTGCTTGTATGACTGGAACAAGCCGTTATACGCGCCGGCGACATCGAGTTCGGTGCCGCGCTCCACACGCTTGTCGCGGCGTAGCAATGCCGCACGTTCCCGATCCAGTTCTTCCCGCTGTGCCGCTGTGAAAAACTCCTGGTCTGCATACCTCGGCGAGCGTTGCAGGGGCGTGTCCGTCTCATCGGTCCAGATGCCCTGCAGATCGGGTTCGCCCCACGGCGTTTTCAGCGCCGAACCCTGTGCCGCGATGGATTTTGTCGGCGCCTGAGCTATTGCTAGCGGAACCGAAAGGGCGACAACGGCGGCTCCGGCAACAACGACCGTTATCATAGAGCCTGAGAAGCGGTCGGCCATGATGATCTCCTTTTTGCCTTGCAGCGCGTGTGATGCGGCGGGTCGGATCCTGCTTTAATAAATCCGGTGGTGTCGTCCTTGGTTGCCGGATTGGAGCCAAATGCGTCTTACAGGCGGGATCGCTCCCCTCGACTTTGGAAGTCGAATGCGCATCGCTTGCATCCTGCCGCCACGGCCAGACAGAGGAACCGTCCAGCCACCTCGCAAGGACCTCAACCGTGGCACCATTATCATTAAGGACTAGGCTACAGTCCAGCGGAATGAGATGTGCTCAATCTCGGCAATGCTATAACCCGTTACTGATGCGGCCGCGTGATCGAGCGCAATCCCTCGATTTCAATTGGCTCGGTTTGCGGCAGCAAGCGAGCCGGATCGCTCTCACCAAACTTTTGCCGCCGCAATGATTCGTGTAGCCGACGCGCTCCCGCACTAGTCAGGGTCGCCGGCAAATTGAAGACGACAAAAAAATGCGCTCGCTGAACAGTTGGGCAGGCCATGCGAGCACGCGTAAAGCAGACATCACGCTAATCCTAACGACGCCCACGAAGCCGAGCGCGATTTTGCGCCATCAGGCGCCGCCGCGGTTGGGCGCGCGGTCAGGATGCTCACGACGCGAGGTGACGGCTTGCAAGCCAGCGGCACCTTGAGGGTGACGCCGGGCTGAACGGCGGGCTTCATACGCCAGCAAGCGAGCCGGCTGAAAGCCCTGGACCAGCCTGGAGGGGGGCCCACAGGGGCCTTCCAAACATTGCCGCCGTAGGGGCGACCCTTGGGGTCGCCCCGGTTTGCAGATTAGCTCGAACCCAGCAACTACCTCGCAACGGCGCTGCTTTGAGCGCTGCGTTGCCCGCAATCGCGCTCTCGACGTCGTGCGGGTTGCTGGCGCGACGCTTCTCGCGCACCTCGATCGGCCAGGGCCTCGGCTTGGCGCCGAAAGCCCGTTTTCACCGATCAGGCATTAGCTACACACCATGACGGCGATCAAAATCGTCGCGATTCATTTCGAATCGAACGTTCGGATCTGGATCGGTCTCGAACGGACGTCCACGGGGCGATACTACGGCTCCGCGAATTCCGCCCGCCGAACCAAACCCGTCTAGCAACAGCTTTCTTTGCGAATGTTGCCGTGCGCGCAACCCGTATCCCGAAGTCGCATAACTGTTGCCGTAGGCAGCGCAGGTCGGGCAGATGGGCACGCGCGCGCCTGGATTTTGCGCGGAAGCTGATCCGGAGACAACAGCAACGCCAAACAGCATCACCGGTACAGTCAATTTAATCCTCGTCCGCATGGTCATATCTCCTGTCCGAAAGGGCCTCTGACGGCGATAAGACCCGTCAGTGGGTCAAATAATTTCCGGAGCAGGCATCACGATTTTTTCACCGTCGAGTGATTCGTGCCTTGGCTCGATGATTTCTCGCCAAGCTCGATTCATTGAGGCGCAAACGCCTATAAAAGAAGGCGTTTTGAAAGAGATCTTCCCGTCCAATACGAAAATTAGGCAGGGCTTCGTCAGAAGTCGGTAGATGCGCGTGAGCTACGCCGAGTAGGGCTTCCTCCAATTCTTCGAGCGCTTCCTCGCCGCTGTAGCCTGATGTCTTAACTGGCCGCCATGCGATCGAGCGCCTCCGTCTAGAAACCACAAAATATTTCCAGGAGTCGCGGTCTGGATATCGCCGCTATTCGACAGGCCGCAGGCCGCGGTATGCAAGCCAGGCGATGTGTGGATCATCGAGATCAAGCTATACGAATGCAAAATCGTTTTTGCAGATTCCTGGCTTTGGTCATCCTCGCTTATTTCCATCGGGTCCATCGCTTTCCGTCCCCCCACGCCATCGCCGGGCACGGGGAATTTTTCGCGTAAGTCAACGTACTCGGGGCACGCACAATGCGGCCATCTTTCGGGCCCACGCGGCCTTCCGCGTTTCCTTCCCGCTCCGCGTGCGTCAGCGCCGTGTGCGCACCGCCGTCACCGGGTTCGGGGCGTGTTTCCGCTGTATTGGGTACGCCCCCGCTAGGGCGTCACCCGAAAGGCCCCTCACCAAGAGCCCCTCACCAAGAGCGCGCCATCTGGCACCGGCGATCCCACGATCGGTGCCCGACTTTGCCTCCAGCTTGCGCAACGCCCGCACGATTTGCTGCGCGACAGACGACGAGCGCGTTCGCCGAGCCTCCTGAAAGCCGTCCATAACCGTCGAAGCGCCATGTTCAGGGCGAACGCGAGCCGCAGGCCGGCCTTGCTCGGCCGCCTCGACCAGCGCAGCACCAGGCCGAACTCGCCGAACCTGAGTTCAGCGAGGAAGCCTGGGATGAGTCTTAGGTCGGATCTTCGGCACACTGCACTGGAACGCGCCCGGATCGTGAAGCGCAGTACGGCACCGCGCGGCGAGGCCGTTCCGGTTGCTGCTTGCGAACGGAACCGATCCGAGGATGGGATCGGCAGGCGGCTCGCCCCACGGCCATTACCTCGTGGAACATTCGCAATGTTTGTACGTTTCAGCCGTCATGCCTGATTCGCCCGCGAACGAGGTAGCGTTGCCATGCATGGGGAACAGTGACGAATGCCATGCCGATTCCTGGCTTCTTGGCCGCCTGATCACGTTCTGCGTTGGCGTTGCTGTTGCAGTTACATGGCAGTCCCACGGGGACATAGTCAGACAAATCGTTGCGGCCTCATCCGAGCAATTTAGCTCGATCGCGCTGCGGGCTGCGCCAATCGCCGGTAACACTTCCGACTTGATTGTCATGGCGGCACAAGCCGCCCCTTCTCCCGACGGACAGCAGTTCGGTGCCGCGCCGCTTGGTCTGGCCGGTATCCCGACGAGGCCGTGGTCCCGAATCGAACATCAGGATGTCACCGCTCCGATCGTCAGGCAGGAGGTCGTCCGCGAGGGGTTTCGGGCGCATGTGCGGACCGGCGCGTCGACCTGGACGGCATGCCGACACCAGATCCGGATGATCCGGATTTCACATATTTCGATCCATCCACCGCCGAAATTCTGGAGGCATAGCTGGTGGACGGCAACGGGAGGCCGCCGCCGGCACCCACGGCCAGCGAAATCGATAGGTCGAACTCGGAGCGCACCAGCACGAACCGACTTCGGGGCCGCGAGGTTGGACGGCACGCCGGCGACACGAGAGCCTTCGATGCCCGGACAGGCCCCGGTGTTCGAGCCCCAAGAGCCGGATTCCGCGGTGGCAGCCCCGAACGCGGTGGCGCCGTTCCAACCACCACGTGACGACGCCATAGCGCCAAAGGGCGAGGTCACCGGTAAAGACCACTGGCCGATGAGCCCCGCCGAACGTCTCGGCCTGATCGGGGCGGCCCGCGCCAAACATGAGAAATGCCTTGCCGATGCGGTCTATTTCGAAGCCCGCCGGGAACCCATCCGCGGCCAAATGGCGGTCGCGCAGGTCGTTATCAACCGGGTGTTCTCGGGGCATTATCCTAACAATGTCTGCGGTGTGGTGTACCAGAACGCACACCGGCGCCTGCGTTGTCAGTTCACCTTTGCATGCGACGGGCGGCCCGAGCGCGTCAATGAACCGGCCGCTTGGGAGCGCGCTCAGCATATCGCCCGCGATGCGCTGGACGGTAACTTCTGGCTCGATGATGTCGGCAAAGCGACTCACTACCACGCCCGATGGGTGCACCCACGGTGGGTGCGCAAAATGCGCAAGCTCGATCGCATCGGCGTGCACACCTTTTACCGACCACGCAACTGGGGAGATGGCTCCAATTCACCGGCTGAGGCTACTACGACGGTGGGCAACGGGCTGTAAGAACACGGGCACTCAGGTGGCTATGCAAATTGGGCGCGAGACAGTCCTGAAATACGCGAGCCGCCTTGCCCATCAACCGCAACACCTGCCCTAGGCCGAACTCGCCGCCGAATAGGCCGGCTCCCAACAGTGTGGAAAAGCTGGACCCACCGTATTTGCCGCTTCGGCTTGCTCGGCCTGCTTTGCGACACGCTCGTGCGAGCTTGCGACGGTCATCCTGCGCAGCGGTAAGTTGACGGTGGCGGCGGCCTGGGTCTGCTGGGCCTCATCGCTTATCGCCGACGCCAGACTGCCTCTCGATCTATGGTCTCCCCATGATGTGCAGGTGGGCGGAGCGCGTTCCCGCCCACATAATATACGCCCCCGCATCGCTGTATGTGACTGGCAACCCCGTGGTTTTGGGATCGAACGGCATCATGATCATCCAATGTGAACCGATTGCGAGGGGAGCGCTGGTCTTGTCGTCGGGATCGGATATGCTGCGCTGCGTCGCGCCCGCAAGCATGTAAGTGATGCGGGGCTTCGAGTTGGTCGTGTAACACGAGGCGGGTTGAGCGACGAATTGGGGCTTGCCAGGCTGACAGATGAAGTTGTTGTTGCCTTCGCGTAGAACAATTCTGTTGCCTTGCGCGTCAGTTCCCATGATGCGAGCCTGGTCGGTAATTTCCTTGGGCCCGGCGGCGATTGCACGCGCCATTTGAATTTCTGACGATTCGACCGACACGGGGCCGCCCTCATCCGGCATGTGAACGGCCACATGTTCCATTGGCGCGCCGACCGGCTGCCCCATGATGTGTAGGTGGGCGTATGGCGTGCCGGCCAGCATGATGTACGCGCCAGTGTCCTTGCGCGTGGCCGACAGTCCTGTCGTCTTCGGATCGAACGGCCACATGATCATCCAATGTGGACCGATCGTGATGGGCGGGCTGGTCTTGTCGGACGGATCCGATACGCTACGCTGCGTGGCGCCCGAGAGCATGTAGATGATGCCAGGCTCAGCGTTGGTCGGCTTGGCTTTGTGAGAAGCGATATCCGCAATCCACTGTCGCGCCGCCTCGTTCGTACACGATGCGGGACGGTTGAGGACTTTTGGGTTGCCAGGTT
>JASHYD010001394.1 GCA_030043175.1 Xanthobacteraceae bacterium
CGATACGGCATTTTTATTACCGAAGAAAATGCTCCCGGCGCGGGTCTCAACTATGTCAATGAATGGACGGGTTACGACGTCGAGGAAGCCTACGAGGCAAACATTGATCTGATCAATAAGTCGAACGAAATCGTTAGTTACGGGGCGACTCTCATCGTGGTCCCCGATTAAGGAGGATGCCATGAAAGTAGCGGTGCTATACAACAACAGTGGCGAAATAATTTGCATGCAGCATTACGGCCGTGCAGATCAAAGCAACGAACGTGCTGTAAAGCAGCGAATGCTGCCCCGCGAAGGTCAACTTCTGCAAGAAATGGAGGTTCCGCAACAGCACATGCATCTGAAGCCGATCGAATTGCATAAAACCGTTATGGTGGATACAACGCAATCGCCCCACACACTGATTACCAAGCCATGAAACTCAGTTCTCGGGTGCTTATCGATGTCGCCTCGAACTGGCTCGCCAAGCTACGCCCCCAGAGGGAGCGCGCCGGCCGCCCCAGACTGAGCCACCGATCCCTCTGCTCAGCCACTGCGAAACTCGGCTATGCCCTGTTACTCCCATAGGAATGGTCGAGCGACACAAAGGCAGTTGGGCGAGTGGGCTGAAAGAACCCCGACCCCTGCCGAAGCTCCTCGGAGACAAGCACCGGGACCGCATGGGGCGATATGCGCACACCCCACGCAGCAAGGCCAACGCCGGCCGCAGCGGCGGCGTTCCGGCAAGCTGGCCACACTGGCTCGCTCGTACCGGCGCGGTTGGGACGGCGGCCCGCAACTCCCGCCGCCTCCAAAGCCTGCGGCCCGCTTCTTGCACCGCTGACCGTGCGTGCTGGCCCTCACCTGGTCCCGTGCGTAGGATCCCGGCTCCCTGATACCCGGCACAGGGGGCTGGGACCGCTTTCTTTGCCAAGGCGCTGCTTGCTCGCGCTGGGTTTGCGGCGCGCCAGGTCGCATACCCATGGCCCTGCGCCGATATCTTGCAAATGCTCCAGGCCGTCAGCTCTTGCGGTGGTTCAGGCTTCTTGGCCATGCCCGCAATATCGGCCGAGATCTTGGTGCGTTCAATCGGCCGGCTGAGTTAGCTCCAGCGCCACGCCACGACCGTGGAGCCCAGCCGCGAAATCGGACGATTCTATGATGACCGCGGCTTCAATTTAAGCCACAATCGGCGCCACCGGAGGGGCTTCCCTGCTGACTGAACGCACGTTCGGACCGGCTTATTTATTTCGATGATGTTGCCGACGTTGCATTGCTGTACGGATGGGTCAAGCGCCGCCGCGTACACTCTAAAAGAAGCCAGATCAACCAATCAATTTATGGAGAAGAAATATGCGAAATTATCGGCGTTGGCTGACATTGGCGGTGACGGTCGGCATCACGGCCGTAGCGGCCAGCCCGGTCGCGGCGCAGAAGAAATACGATCCCGGCGCAAGCGACACCGAGATCAAGATCGGCAACATCATGCCATACAGCGGGCCCGCCTCGGCCTACGCCGAGATCGGAAAAGCTGAAGCCGCATATTTCCAGAAAATCAATGCCGAGGGCGGTATCAACGGCCGTAAGGTCAATTTCATCAGCTATGACGACGGATATAACCCGCCTAAAGCGGTGGAGCAAGCGCGTAAGCTTGTTGAAAGCGACGAAGTCCTGTTGATTTTTAATCCCCTCGGGACGCCCAGTAACACCGCGATCCAAAGGTATATGAACTCAAGAAAAGTGCCGCAGCTTTTTGCCTCGACAGGCGCGACGAAATTTAATGATCCGCGGCAATTCCCTTGGACCATGGGCTGGCAGCCAAGCTACGAGAGCGAAGGGCGCATCTACGCCGAATATCTCCTGAAGAACCATCCGCAAGGAAAAGTCGGCGTCCTTTATCAGAATGACGATCTCGGCAAGGATTACCTCAAGGGGTTGAAGGACGGGCTCAACGGCAAGATGCGGGTCGTCGCCGAGATGCCCTATGAGGTTACTGACCCGACAGTTGACTCTCAGATTGTCAGCCTCAAAGCGTCGGGCGCCGATATCTTCGTCAATGTTGCAACGCCAAAGTTCGCCGCCCAGGCGATCAAAAAAATCGCCGATCTTGGCTGGAGACCGGTCCATCTGCTTAGCAATATCTCCGCCTCGGTCGGCGCAACGCTCAAACCTGCTGGTCTCGACAATGCCAAGGGAGTGCTAACCGCGTTTTACCTCAAAGACCCCACCGATCCGACCTGGAAGGACGACGCGGCATACAAGGAATGGTCGGCCTTCATGGACAAATATTATCCCGACGGCGACAAGACGTCAGCGGCTACGGTATTTGGTTATTCGGTAGCACAGACCTTGGTAGCGGTGCTCAAGCAGAGCGGTGACAACCTCACCCGAGAGAACGTCCTGAAGCAGGCGGCAAGCCTCAAGAACTTGGAACTTGGTATGCTGCTGCCGGGCATCAAGATCAACACCAGCCCGAGCGATTTTAGGCCGATCAAACAGATGCAGATGGAGCGGTTCAACGGTACGAGCTGGGAACTGTTCGGCCCGGTGATGACCAGCGATGTCGGCGGCTGACAAAATGGCGGGTAGGTAGCCGGAGGCGCGGGGGCGACCGGCAGCAATCCGGCTACCACCGATAGTCAATCAACACGAGCCCGTGCCCGCGGCGCCGCCGCGCAACGACGTCACCAAAACTCTCGACGCCGCATTATTCGAAGCGGATGGGAGTGAGGCCATTCGGCTAACACCTGCGGGGGGTCATCGCCTGACCGCTCGCGTCCGCTGCCTAGGGCTCGTCGATTCCACCTCTCGCTCCCCTCCCGTTGCACGGCGATGCTGGCGGGATTGCGGACCTTGATCCAGACGCGGTTCGGGCCGGATCGATAGGTACCGTCTACCCTCTTGGAAACGATGCCCTCGGCGCCAACCTGACAAGCATGCGCAAAGACGGTGGCGCCATCCTCGGCAATGTGTTCGTTAAACAGGATGCCGGCCTTGGCATCGCGCAGCAGGCCTGCCAGCGCGGCCTTGCGTTCGAGGAACGGGCGATCGCGCAGATCCGCGCCATCATGCTCGATCAAGTCGAAGGCGTAGAGTAACGCAGTTCGGGTGGCCTCACGACGGAACAACTCGTCGAACCGTGACAAGCCGTCAGGCCCGAGCACAACCGCCTCGCCGTCAATCGTGAAGCTCTTGGCTTTGATGCCTTCCGCGGCAGCCGCGATCCCCGCCAGTCGCACAGTCATAGGCATTACGGCTGTAGAGCCGTACGGTGGGACCGTCTCGGCGGACGATCATCCGGTAACCGTCGTGCTTGATTTCGTGAACCCAATCGGTGCCGGCCGGCGGTTTTAACCTGAGGACCGGCTGGGCGGGGAAGATGAACCCGGCCGGAAGTCCCTGAATCTTCATGTCACCCGCGCAATTCCTGGCTTTCTGGATGGCTCAGGCTTTCTTGGCCATGCGGCAAGTATCCGCCGCGAGCTATATAGGTTCAATCGGGTCGTTCCCGGAGCGAGAGGTTTAATCGGGCTCTTGGTAATGCAACTTCTCGAGCGCCATCCGCCCCGCATCGGTGATCTTGATGCGGACCACCTCTATAATGCCGCGGCCAGAACCCGTAACGACCTCTCGTTCCGGCGTTGCGAAGCCTTCGTGAACGAGGCCTGCGATCATGGCGCGATCGAATCCGTGGGCGAGCACCAGCAGCTCCTCCGTGATGCCGTGCGGAATATTCGCGAGTAGCGCCAATGCATGGCGTTGCTCATTGTCAAGGCTTGGCTCTTTTGGAGGCACCGCCATGCGTGCGGGACTAACTGAGTCGTTCGCCGCCGATGGTCATCTAGGCGACATAGGCTATAAGAAACACCTATAACGGGTATACATTGAGGAACACCCGTTCATCCCGATATAGCCTGTCCGCTGGGTGGCCGGGAGGACATCTTGATGGGCACGAGGGCTTCGGTCGAAATGTATCTTTGCGCATTTCATGTTGGAAAATGGGAGCCTGACGAGAGTATAGAGGACGCATACCACCGTGCGCTCAACATGACGCCCGATCGGCTTCTCGACGTGCGGAAGGATAACGACGGCTCAATGCATGAAAAGCACGCGAATGCGATAGATCGTATGTATGAGGTGGCTGGGCTGAACGTGAAAACGGCAACCGAAGCCGAGAAGGCGTCGCTGCGACTGCGTCTAATCGCCGAGGCGAGGAAGGGTGGTATGAGGTTTCCCGCTTGACCGATGCCTAGCCAAGGCCGTCGGCGCTACGTGAGCGGCGCGGCCGACAAGGCAGTTCGCCAGGCACACACGACTGCACCGTTCTTGAGCCCGCTCATCTTTTCGGGCGTTCGTCTGGCACGCCCGTACAGCGGCAAATCAAGGCCATTTATCGGAATTTATTTGACGGCGGGTCGAGCTTGCGTCCATTTTGAGACAGGGAAGTGGCAACGGTCGGGGCAAACGGCTATGCCAATCAATTCCTTTACACGGCAGGGCGTATTTGATCCTGAAGCAACTGCCGCGATGGGCGAAGCTTTTGACGCCGCTTGCGAGGAGCTTCATTGTACTACCCAGCCAGAAGTGGTGCGCGAACTTATCGCAATGCTAATTATTGCTGCTGCAAGCCGGGGCGAACTTGACCCGGTTCGTTTACGGATGGTGGCAGTGGCGGGATTCGCATCACGACCCAGCCGCTTCGCCACCGACGCAGTGCCGAAAGTGAATGCACGTGCCGGGGCCGCGTAATGGACTCGGTCTGAACGCCTGCGGAGGTCGCGTCGGCGGTTCGCCAGGGTCGCGGGGCCCCGCCCATACGCCCGATAGCGGCGGGCATCCAAAGCCTTGCGACCGCCATTGTAGTAGATGTTGTCGGGTTCAAAGGCGATACGGGCGATTGCGTTACCCTTGCCGTGACGATCGCGTCGGGCCTGCCTACAAGCAGGTCTACGATCGACTGGCCGATGGCCAATTGATAAGTTGATCATTCTCCGTCCCCCTTCGTGTCCGCCTCACGTCGCAAAAGCTCTGCCAACCGCTCACGCGCTTTTCTGGCGCGTTCGTTGGCTGCCGCAGCGCGTTCGTCGAGGTTCTCCATGAGCGCGCGAGCCTCCTCACCCAGGACCTGCGCCTGTTCACGCGCCCTGCGGATCTCATCGTCCAACGAGCCCACTATTTTCCATCCGCCTTGAGAAACGGCGCCAGAGGGACGCCGCCAGTGCGAAACAGACCTTCCGCTCCTAAGCCTTGTCTGCCGCGCCTGCCTCTCTTTCGAGTCGCCCCGCCACCTCCTCGTAGGTCGCAGCGATTTGGCGCATGAGACGTTTGCAATCGGGATCGTTAAAGGTCTCGGCTTTGACCAGTGCTTCCTCGGCGCGGTCTCGCAATTCTTGGACGATCGCGAGCAGCTTGAGATCCGGCATTGGAGGCCCCTTCCCGCTGTAGATGCGGGGAGAGGGAATACACGGCTGATCCAATCCTGACAGTAAGGTTTCATACCTTCGCTCGGCATGACGCCGCCTACATCGTAAAGAGCCCCGGCCCCTTTGGATGAGGTGATTGACCGCCAGAACCGGACAGCGTAAGAATTGCCCTTCATCTCCTTGTAGCGGCGCTTCGGCGCCGCTTTCTTTATGGCCGACTCGATGCGTTCGACCAGGGTTCGCAG
>JASHYD010001395.1 GCA_030043175.1 Xanthobacteraceae bacterium
CTATGGGGCGTTTCGGCGTGGGCGTTCTTTCCTGCCCAGCAGGCGCGACTTATCGGCATCGCCGGCGTGAAGGTGGCGCCGGTCGCGCTGTCGCTCAATGCGTCGTTCCAGTTCCTCGGCTTTTCATCCGGCGCAGCTCTCGGCTCGATGACGGTGGCCCATGCCTCGCCGCTCGCGCTGGGCTTCGTCGGCGCCACCTGCGTGGCGGCCGCCTTGTCGCTCGTGGCGCATACGAGCCGTCGCGCGCGGCGCACATCGCCGGTCCCGGCCTGAACCTCAACCCACAGGAGACCACCCAATGTCCAAGACCACGCCGCAACAAAACAGGGCTCTCGTTCTCGAAGCCTTCGACACGCTGTTCAACCAGCGCGATTACGCGGCCGCCGAGCGTTTCTGGTCGGATCGCTACATCCAGCACAGCGCCCATATCGCGCCTGGCCGCGAAGGACTGTTCAACCTGATCCATACGTTGCCGCCCACTCTGAAATACGAGAACCAACTCATCGTTGCTGAGGGCGATTACGTGATCGCCCATGGGCGCTTCTCCGGCAACGGCCGACCCGCCGCGTGGATTGCTGCCGACGTCGTCCGCGTCGAGGACGGCAAGCTCGCCGAGCACTGGGACGTGCTCCAGGATGAGGCGGCCAAAGCCGAATCCATCAGCGGCTTGCCAATGTTCGGCACATCGTTCCCTGAACCACCGCTTCAATCCGTACCCACCGGCACAGGCGCTCCGGTTGAAATGGAGGAAGCCCGCAGGATCGTTGCGCCGCTGTACGAGGCACTAAACCAACCGGGAAAGAAAGATGTGAGCAGCCTGTTGGCAGAGGCCGCCAATCCCGATTACCGCTCATATCACACGAATGAAGACTGGCTGACGCGCGATCAGTTGGCCGAGGTGTTTAAGACGATTGGCGCGGCTGTCCCCGATTTGCCCTGGGTGATTAAAGACATCCAGACGTTTGGCGACCAGATCGTGGTCCGCGGCGAAGCGACCGGTACACCCACCGGCGAGTTTTGGGGAGCGAAGCCGACCGGTAAGGGCTTCAAGACAATGGCGATTGATGTCTTCACGGCGAAGAACGGCAAGCTGGCGTCCGCCTACCACGTCGAGAACTGGATGACGGCGCTTCAGCAGATCACCAAGTAAGTCTGTGCGCCTCACGCTCATGACAAAAGGGAATTGGCTTATGAGAACTTGGTTCATTACGGGCGTGAGTTCCGGCTTCGGCCGGGCCATCGCCAATGCCGCATTGGCAGCCGAGGACCGCGTCGTCGGTACGCTGCGCAATGACGATCAGCGAAAGGACTTCGCGGCGCGCCTCCCCGGTCGATCGTTCGGCGTCATTCTCGACGTGACCGACGAGCAAAACATTCAGTCAACCGTCGACGGCGTCGAGCGCGAGGTTGGCCCGATAGATATCCTGGTCAACAACGCCGGATACGGCCACGAAGGCACATTCGAGGAATCCACCCTCGAGGATCTGCGGCGTCAGTTCGCGGTTAACGTTTTTGGCCCCGTCGCTGTAACCAAAGCCTTCCTGCCATATATGCGCGAGCGCCGGTCCGGTCGCATCGTGAACATCACCTCCATGGGGGGCTTGATCACGCTTCCAGGACTGAGCTTCTACCACGGCTCAAAGTTCGCGCTCGAAGGCTTGTCGGAGACCCTCGGCAAGGAAGTGGCACATTTCGGCATCCATGTTACCGCGGTTGAGCCCGGATCGTTTCGCACCGACTGGGCCGGGCGATCGATGCAGCGGGCGCCGCGCAGAATTGCCGATTACGACTCGCTGATGGATCCCGTCCGCGAACGGCGGCGTCAGATGAGCGGCCACCAGATCGGCGATCCGGCGAAGCTCGGGGAGGCAATCGTCAAGCTCGTGAACAGCGACAAACCGCCGGAACACCTGCTGCTCGGATCGGATGCCATCGAACTCGTCGACCACAAGCTTGCGAGCCTTCGCTCCGAGTACGATGACTGGAAGGACGTGACGGTCTCCACGGATTTCCCGCCGGACGAGAAGCCGGACAAGCTTGCTGGTTCCTGGGTCTGAGAAATCGCTGCGCGCCGGGTATTTGGGGACACGACGCGACCCCTCGCGGCCTCGACGGCGGAGGCAACGACATCTTTGCCCGATCCCCTTTGCTTCACCGCGAACGCAACGATCTCGCGCCCATGCGAGGTGAAGATAAATGCCGATCTACCTAAACAAGCCAGCGCCCTGTTTATAGGACCTACCTTTTGCCCGCAATTCTACGCTTTTGTTGTACGAAACGATTATCTGATTGCGCTCGCATATTTACCGGTATTTTAATTTATCAAATAACCTTTGTTCGCATCTGAGTGTAAAGTGATGCCACACGCTTTGTGGTACAACGAAGAAAATAAGAACGTGCTCCGAAACAATACAGTTTACGCGGCAACGCGAGAATACACCACGACGCCTCCGAATGTCTTACCTGAAGCATCTGATGAGCTTTTTGCCGAATACTATACTCGCATGGGAACACTAAACTCGACGCCGAGGGCCTGGCTTACAAATGATCGTCGTAAACGGGTTGGTTCACAAAAAGGGGCACGTGCGAGTACACTGTCTAATATCGTCCGGCAGTTTGCTCCGAATCGGTTCATCATAACCGTGGGAACGGGAGCGCTCGCCGCGACGCTCTATCAAGTTGCAGGTATGGATCCCGCTGTCCAAGCCATCGCCGCGGCGTTCTGGCTGTTAGACATCATTTTATTTTTGTCATTCACGGTCATATACGCGGCACATTGGGTCTTTTTTCTTCGATGGCGCACGTGTGGTTCTCAGTCATCCGATTGCGTCCATGTTCCTCGGTGCGATACCAATGGGGCTAGCCACCATTATCAACGGAATTCTCATCTTTACCTCCGGCGAACTGCGGTTTCAATCGCACGCGCGCTCTGCTGGGGCGACGCCGCAATGGCTGTCGCCTGCGGTATGCACGTCCCATTCCTGATGTTTACCGTGTAAACGCCCTCGCGACTCTAGCGCTGGGCCGCGCTACCAAACTTCCTTTGTTCTCCGCCCTCGGGGCCATTATGGTCATGTGTGTTGCATGCCTATGGCTCTGGATTACAGCCCTGACCATCGATGGGGCGTTTTTCGGCAATCTTTTGCTCAAGCCAACGCGGGCGAGCCAGCGAACGAGTTCGGATTGCGGCGCCCAGCGCTGAGCGCGTGCCAAGCCCCCGGGTGCCGAGCTAAAGTCTTGTCACTGGAGGCACGCCGTATTGGTGATGTGATCGTTTGGAGGTTTTAACTATTGATTTGAATCAATCTATAACTCAAGGAAAAATAATAGACCGCCGTCGCATAGACAAACGAGCTATTTGATAGGTAGCTTAGAATAACAAAAACACAAAGGCTGGTAAAAGTAGGATAGAAATTATAACTGTGAAAATAAGACAGATATCAATCAACGCGAATTCTTGCTTTCTTTCATTCATCATAGCCGACCTATTGTTTTCACAATCTCCCGATTGTGGTGGGATCGACATTAAAGGTTCTAGCTATATCTACCAAACTTTCGCCGTCCTTCATTCGAGTTAATGCCTCCTGTCTTTGATCATGGTTAAGCTTCCGAGGTCTTCCTAGATGTACGCCTCTAGCTTTAGCAGCCTTACGCCCTTCGCTAGTCCTAGATTTGATTAAGCTACGTTCAAACTCGGCCAACGCTCCAAGGATGTCAAACAACAATTTCCCATATGGATTAGTCGTATCTAGGCTTGGGGTATCCAAGACCTTAAAGTCAGCATTAGAGGTTTGAATAGCCTTTAGGATGGTTTGTAGATCATGAGTGCTTCTAGCCAAGCGATCTAGCTTTGTAATCAAGACACAATCACCTGCCTTTAGGGATTTGATTAGCTTGGCTAGCTGTGGTCTCTCTGATCTAGCGCTACTCTTCTTTTCGCTGAACAGCTTGTTAGCTCCGGCC
>JASHYD010001396.1 GCA_030043175.1 Xanthobacteraceae bacterium
TTCGATGGCGAACGGCACTCTCGCCCAGACCCGACCGACTATCAGTCGGCTTCGTCGGGATCGAGATGGCCTTTGACGCAGACACCTGATGCACGCGCAGAACTTCTGGCAAGACGCGGAGAATGCGATGACCAGAGAAGCAGAGGGTAGGTGGAAGGGCAAGATCACGCGTCGGCGGATATTGAATGTTGCGGCCGCCGGTACCGCGTCGGGCGTGGTTTGCGGCTTCCCGACGATCTGGGCTCAGACCCTCAAGGATGTCACGCTCGTTCATGTCGGCGGCTCCTATGCCGCGATCAAAGAGATCGGCGATAGGGCTTCCAAGGATCTCGGCTTCAAAGTCCTGATGCAGGCGGTTACTGATGACGTCCAGCTCAGCCGCTCCCTGACCCAGCCCAACAGCATCGACATCAACAACATCGACAGCGTCAAGATGCCATATCTTGTGGGCAAGGGCGTGTTGGCACCGATCCCGGTAGCTAAATACAAGTACTGGCCCGCAACCGTACCGCTGTTCACCAAGAACGCCTATCCGAATGGCAAGCAAACTTCGAATCAGGGCCTGTCGCCGGCCAAGGCAATGTTTTATCAGGCGAGCGACGGCAAGAAGCTCGCCGATCGTCCGACGGACTTCCTGACTATGATTCCGACGATCTATAACGCCGATACGCTCGGCATCCGGCCCGACCTTATCGGCGGCCGCGACAAAGTTACGAGCTGGCGTGACCTGCTCGAACCCAGCTTTAGGGGCAAGACCGCGCTGTTCGATTATGCCCCGGTTGGCGTCATCGACGTCGCCATGGCGCTCGAGGCGCGCGGGGACGTCCAATACGCCGACAAGGGGAACATGACCAGGGACGAGATCGACAAGACCATCAAGATCATGATCGACCTCAAGAGGAGTGGTCATTTCCGCGCATTCTGGGCTACCTTCGACCAGGCTGTGAACCTGATGGCGTCGGGTGAGGTGGTTATCCAGCCGATGTGGTCCCCCGCCGTCACGGCCGTGCGCTCACGCGGTATTGACTGCTATTACGTGCCGCTCGAAGAAGGTTATCGCGGCTGGTATGCTGGGCTCGCGCCGATGGCCCATCTGGCGGGGCTGAAGCTCGACTGCGCTCACGAGTATATGAACTGGTACAATTCGGGCTGGCAGGGCGGGTTCATCGCCAGGGAGGGCTACTATTCAGCTGTCCCATCGACGGCTAAGACATTTCTCACCCAAGAGGAATGGGATTACTGGTACGAAGGCAAGCCCGCCGCGATCGACATTAAGGATCCCTACGGCGCGCTCATGGAGAGAAAGGGAGTCGCACGCGATGGTGGTGGGATCTGGGATCGGATGAGCCACATCGCATGCTGGAACTCAGTGATGGATGAGGACCGCTATCTGACCCGACGCTGGAACGAGTTCATCTCATCCTGAGCCACTTGTCATTTCCCAATGGGCACATGTCCGGCGCGGACGGGTTAGAGGCTGGCGCAGCGGCTCCAGCCGAGCTGATCGACCCCAAGACAGAATGGGTTTCGTGGCTCCAGGTCGCGCCGATGGTGGTCGTACTGTTGCTATTCTTTGGCCTCCCAATGCTGGTCGTTCTAAGTGTGAGCTTCTTCGATTACGATCACACCGATGTCGTTCCGACTTTTATCCTCAACAATTATGTGGAGTTGTTCCAATCGGAGGTAACGCTCCGCGTCTATGCGAGCTCGCTTAAGTTCGCCCTGATCGTCTGGGCGGTGACTCTCGTGCTCGGATTCAATATCGCTTTTTTTCTAGTCTTCCACGTCCGCAGTTTGCTCTGGCAGACCGGGTTGTTCTTGGTCTGTACGGTGCCATTCCTCACCTCAAACATCATCCGCATGATTTCATGGATTCCGATCCTGGGGCGCAATGGCATCGTCAACCAGGCGCTGCAACACTCCGGCATGACGAGCCGGCCATTGGAGTTCCTTCTCTTCTCTGACTTCGCCGTCATCTTGGCCTATGTGCATCTGTTCACGTTGTTCATGCTGGTGCCGATCTTTAACTCGATGGTACGTATCGACAAAAGCCTGCTCGAGGCAGCGCGTGACGCCGGTGCCGGTCGTTTCCGCACGATAGCTGCGATCGTGCTGCCGCTCAGCAGGAGCGGCATCGCGCTGGGTTCGATCTTCGTGATCACGCTGGTCATGGGCGATTCTGTCGTCGTGCGCACTATGAGTGGCGGGCAAAGCGCGTCCGTCGTCTCGTCGCTTCAGAATGAGGTGGCCGCCCTGGAATATCCACCCGCAGCGGCGAATGCGGTGATCATGGTGATCATCGTCACTTTGATGGTGTCAGGCATTCTGCGGCTGGTCGACGTGCGCAAGGAACTAGCCCGATGAGTGAGGGCGATGAACGCCGTGACAATGCCCGGCCCTGGACGTTCTATGCCTTTGCCGTTTTTTTCGCACTTTTCGCGCTTTTTCTTTACGGACCGATGATGGTGATCTGCATCTTGTCCTTCCAGGGGCCGAGAGGCGGCATGACCTTTCCGTTGAACGGGCTCTCGATGCACTGGTTCGAAACGCTCATCTTACAGACCCGGGTGGGCGATATCGGCGGATCATTTCGCCGATCGATCGAACTTGCGGTCGCCGTCGCCCTCGTCACCGTCGTACTGTCAGTCGTTGCCGGACTCGGGTTCCGCCGGCGCTTTCGCGGCTCGGCCTTCGCCTTCTATCTCGCCATCGCCAGCCTGATCATGCCCGGCTTATTCGTCGGACTAGGCATCGCGCTTACGTTTCGGTTTCTCGGCTTGGGAACCGATTGGTACACGTCCGGGCTCGGTGCCCAGCTCAGCTGGACCCTGCCATTCGGGCTTTTAATCATGTTCGCAGTCCTGGGGCGCTTCAATCACTCCTACGAAGAGGCTGCGATCGATCTCGGCGCGACGAACTGGCAGAAACTGCGTGAGGTTACCTTGCCAATGCTGCTGCCTGGAATCACGGGCGTGGCATTGTTCGGTTTCACGCTGTCCTATGATGAGCTCGCCCGCACGATGCTGACGGCAGGCAGCAAGAACACATTGCCCCTCGAAATCTGGGCGATGACTACAAGCGTAACCTCGCCGGCGCTCTACGCTCTCGGTGCCCTAACTACCGTCGTCTCTTTCATCGTCATTGGCGGTTCTTTCGTCGTGACCGCCTTCATCGGACGCCCAGGCTCGAAAATGTACCGGGGGGCCAACCTGAGCCCTGAAAAGCTTCAGATCTTAGATCTGAGGCCTGCGGAGCTTCAGATGCTATCGGAGACCTCGAATAGCGACATCGAGATTATCAATGTCACCAAGCGTTTCGGCGACATAGCAGCAGTAAGAAATCTCAACCTAAAGATTCCGGACAAGAGCTATTGCTGCCTTCTCGGCCCCTCCGGCTGTGGTAAGACGACGATTTTGCGCATGATTGCGGGGCACGAAATACCGACGGAGGGCGAAATTCGCATCGGCGGCAAGCCGGTTGTAGAATTGTCTCCGCAGAAACGTGGTACGGCGATGATGTTTCAGAGTTACGCGTTGTTTCCGCACCGCAGCGTGCTCGACAACGTCGCCTTCTCTTTAAAGCTGCGCGGTGCCAGCAAGACTGAACGCAATCGGCAGGCACGAGATCTGTTGACCAAAGTACGCATGGAGCGCTTCGCCGACCGATTTCCGGAACAGCTGTCCGGTGGGCAACAACAGCGCGTGGCGCTCGCCCGCGCCCTCATCTCCAATCCTCGCGTCCTCCTTCTCGATGAGCCCCTCTCGGCGCTCGACGAATATTTGCGGTTGCG
>JASHYD010001397.1 GCA_030043175.1 Xanthobacteraceae bacterium
CCGATCTCACCGAAGGCGCCTATGGGATCGGCCTCCGCCTGTTCAATGAGCGCATGGAAGACCTGTTCCTCGCTCATCGTGCTGATCTCCCTGGGGTAGAAAGGCTGAGTGTAGAAGCCACCGCCCGCGACGATTGGCATCCCCGAGTTTAACGAGAGCTGCCGAAGCAGCTCGATATCGCGCCCCATGTCGGAATGACCGCCGTCAACGATGCAAACGATGCCTTCGCGTTTTGCGATCGCCAACTCCTCAGTCAGCAGGTCCAAGTCCCGCATAAAGGACAAGTCTGGAGGCGGCACGGCCGCCGCCTGTCCCGCTGATTGAGGGCGGTTCGGTGGGCGGTTCACGGCCTGTGCCTCCGCCACATATTGCCTGAATCGCAGGAGGAAATCGGGCGCGAGCGACATGTGCTCGTGAAAGAGCGTCGCTCCGCCACGGAGCTCTTCAGGTCGATAATCCTTCAGAATCGTCCGGATCACAGCGCCTTCCGGAAAGGAAGGTTCGGCCGAAGCAACACGCGGCAGCGCCGCGGCGGCAGCACCAATGCCCAACATGCCAAGCGCCTCACGGCGCGTCCATTTAGTCCCACGCGGATCGGCACTCATGTCCATGGCTCCATTTCACAGTTCTGGAGAGGAATGCGGTGAGCAAGGATCGAAATTTCCGCAGTGCTTTCGAAAATGCGAGCAGTACAGCCTTTCTGGACGGCAGATCGGGCAGCAATCCCGCCGCTGCAAATTATGCTCGCCTCCCCTTTTATTGAGTTCTGCTGCCGGCTCTCGGAGAAGCTACACCTCTCGGCTGTGTGTGTGAAGGCAGGCGTGATGTCCGCATCTGTGCTCGGACGCCGGTGTGACAGGCCGATCCTCACGGCGTCACGGCGGGCGAAGGGCGACAGCCACGAAATCGCAGGTGGGAATTTCCCTCGCATGAACAGCCCGACTCCGCCATCATGGTATGGGACTCCTCGCGAGCTCCGGAAATGCCCCTGAGCCGCGATACGTTTATTGCGGGGGACGGCCCCACGCCCCGATATGCCTTGCGCGAGAGCCTCTGGCCGCCTCGCGCCCGGCGACGCGGCCGAACACGAGGGCGCGCAGCACGGATACGGAATTCGGCGCGGTTGCATGAAAGTGGCCAGTGATCTCACCGGCAGCGTACAGGCCGGGAATCGGATGTCCAGCACGCAGGACGCGGGCGTGGTCATCGGTGGCAAGGCCGCCAAACGTATACGCGACGGCGCCGATCAGCGGATAGGCCAAGAACGGCGGTTCGCAGATTGCCCGCGCCCAGTTTGATTTCGGCGACTTCAGGCTGCGCGCGGTCGCGAGGCCATCAGGGCGCGTGGGGTCGAAACGGTTGGGGTCGCCAACGCATGCGGCGTTGTAATCGGCGACGGTCCTTGCGAGCGTCCCGGCATCGACGCCGATAAGCTGCGCCAGTTCCGCGATGCCTCTCGCCTGAACAGGTGGAACGTCGGAGCGAATGGCGCGCGGGTAGTCCGGAATCTGCCACAAGCGCCTGTCGAGGATCGAGTAGGCGATCGCGTCGGTCCGATCGAAGTGAATATCGCGTGCGAGCCATTCCCATGTCTCGTGCACAAGACCTCTGCCTTCGTCGAAAAATCGCCGACCGCATCGATCGACGACAATGCCGTAGGGATAGACGAGCACGACCGGCGCGGATTTAGGGTCGCGAGCGTCGACGGGCTCCGCGTGCATTCCGTTCCAGTCACCGGCACGGTCCGCACCAATGGCCAACGCCATCCGAATGCCATCGCCGGTATCAAACTGCGTGCCGGGCGAGATCAGGCGCATGGTTTCGGCACCCGGCCCGAAGTGCTGGAGCATCATGCCCTTGTTGCCCTGGAAGCCCCCGCAAGCAAGAACGACGGCGTCGGCATGGATCGGCTCCCTGACTGTGCCTGCGGATACGACCACGCCGGTGACACGACCGTTGGCGACGACAAGTTCCTCGGCCGTGCGTTGGTAGAGGATCGCAACTCCGGCCTCGCGGACGGCTTCCGTCAAGGCCTGCACGAGGGCCGCCCCGCCACCGACAGGCTGAATGCGCGGGGGGCCTTTCGCCAGGTAGTAGGGCGGCTGGATGAATGAAATCCCGCGCGACGCTATCCAAGCGACCGTCTCAGGAGCGTTCTCGGCGAGCCGTCGGAAATAGGTCTCATCGCCCTTGAACTGGGTAGCCGCGAGCATGTCTTGGACAAAACTCGGCTCGATGCGATCAGGTGCCGCCATACGCATATTGCACGGTGACCACCGCGTGTTGCCGCCCGCGTCGCTCTCAACAGCCTTGTCTATGAGCGTAATTCGGATCGGGTCTGCGACCCTGTGGTTCTCCTCGCCAGCCGCCAGCGCAGCGGCCAATCCGGCTGCGCCCTGACCGACAACCACGATGTGACGCGATGGGAGGTTCATGGGCTCGATTATGGCTCGATGACGTCCTGAGTCCTAAAGATCACCATGGCGGTATGGTTTTGGTCGCGGTCGCAGTTGTAATACGAGCGGGAGGAGCGCAAAGCATTTGTTGAGACGGCCGTCATCGTGACTTTCCTATGTGTGCGTTCCAGCGGGTTTTCTGGCGACAAACTCCGCTGGTCCTTCCCACTTTTCTTCTGCAATTCGTAAGTCGCGGTAGGTCCAAAGACGTGCCCCAATACAGCCAGCAGCCGCAATCACGGCCAAGGTGAGCCTGGCTTTCTCATTGATAACCGACCGCTCCTGTTTTTGGCGACCTTGCGGGTATGTGCCCTGCAGCCGTCCGTTGGTTGAGATCGGTTCCGCTCACACGCTTTCACCCTGACAGGGAATAGCCAGGACCGACGGAAAACCCGAAGAAGCGCAAATGCGACGAGCGCAGTGGGTCGTTCAGAAAGGGCCGTCCGCCTCGTAGAACCTCGCAGCGCGGATCACGCAAACCTTCAGTCTGCGTGCGGCTCCTGAGGTGCCCAGCGGTAGCACGCGGCTCATGGAGCTGCCGTCGGGGGCATTGCTTGGTCACTTTGCTCCTACCGTCGGCCCGGTAGCCCGGCCGATTCTTGCCGCAATTGCTCTGTTTTGTGCCACTGTAACATGGGGACACTGAGTACCGGATGCGTGCTTACAGAAAAAAAACACCCGTAAGTCGCCGCGTGAAACGCTGGGTTCGCTTCGACGTCGCATTGATCGCAGCAGGCATCGCGGTGCTGGCTGTGGAATTTGCCCGAAACTCGGCAGTCACCTACACGATTGGGTTGGCTAGCACCGGACAGCAGAACTCGGGCGTGCGCCTTTCCGGTTTGGAAACCGAGGACGGTTCCGAATCCGCTGTCGAGGGGACAAGAAGGGCGTCCGAACCGTTTGATTCCAGCGCTCCGTGCGCTGCTTTCGACGAGCGTTTTTATTTCGACCGGCAATTAGATTCTTTCGAGGAGCGCTTTGCGAGCGCTTTCGGGTCGCCTGGAAATGCCGCAGGAAAAGCAGGGGAGGCGGAACACAACCTTGGGGATGCCAGGCGTGGTCCTGCGGTTCCACGGTCGGCGGCGGCACCGGTGACTGCGTCACGGCTCGCCAGCCTTCCTGGGGAACGGCTTAGTACCGCAGAAGCTCCGGGCTTGAGCTTGCCGCTCGATCCCGACAGCCGCACCGCGATCTACGATATTGCTGCGCGTACGGTCTATCTACCCAACGGACACAGGTTGGAAGCTCATTCCGGCTTGGGCAACCGCTTGGACGACCCCCGCTATGTCAACACCAAAGGGCAGGGGCCGACGCCACCCAACATTTATAATCTCACGTTACGCGAGCGACTTTTTCACGGCGTTCGTGCCATTCGTCTTATCCCTGCCGACGATGGTAAGATGTTTGGCCGTGATGGGATACTTGCGCATTCTTACATGCTCGGTCCCAGCGGTCAGTCCAATGGCTGCGTGTCTTTTCGTAACTATTCCGCATTCCTAACCGCCTTCTTGAAGGGGGAGGTCGACCGGCTTGTTGTCGTGGAGCATCTCGCGACCAAGACTGGCGCCAAGATTAGCGCAGCGAATGGGAGTTAAGGTCACGGCCGGGCGGGATCCGAAGCGGCGCGCGCGTGAGTAGTGAGAACGCAAACAAATCGCGCCCCAGGCTGGCAGCGTCGCTGGATGATGGCCCGTCAGAGACGTTGAAGCCGAACATGACCGAGGAGGCCCCTGGAATTCGACAATCAGGCGTTGCTCTCGAGCCACCGCAAGTGGCCGAAGCCAGAACGTTGCGGAAACGTCGGGACACGACGCCGGCAGGCAGGTTCGGGAGAGCGAGCGCAACGGAACTGCAGAGTTTGTCGAGTGGGCTCGTTGCCAGTATCGTGCGTGGTGCGGAGCGCCAAAGTTTGAAGAAGCCTGGCCACAAATCGGCGTCCACGCAATCGATCCGGATCACAGGGGTGCTGTGGCGGCCCCCCCGTCGGCCGCAGCGTCAGCCTGG
>JASHYD010001398.1 GCA_030043175.1 Xanthobacteraceae bacterium
CTCGGGCACGAGGGCGGAGCCGCCGCCGTCGTGCTGAAGCCGCCCCGGCCGCCGCCATGCTGTGTACTCGGAATGTAGTAACGGCGCACGTTGTCGGGCAGCGGCAGGTCGGTGCTGCCCGCAGAGCCGATCCATTCGGGCGTAAGTTTCAGGCCCCAGACTTCGGCGGCGCCGAAATGCTCGATGATCTTCGGGCAGGTATGGCTCGCGTTGCAGCGGTCGAGAATGCCGGCGGCGGGAAGGCCGCGGACCGGATCTGGCGCGGCTGCCCACCATTGCGGGCCTTCGCTTCCGGCTTCGTAGAGTTTGAGCACGCCGTCCGGCAGGGCGAAACGATAATTCAGGGCAACCCGCCGGCCCGCGATGATGGGCCAGGCGCCGTCATAGACCTGACGGCCGGCTTCGTCCTGGTTGAACCCCAGATGGATGAAGCCGCGCACGAAATTGCCGGATTGCGATACGCCGCGGGTGATCGCCCAGGACACACCGCCGGCGATCGGATTGGGCGTGCCGGCATCATCCTGCGTGGCGTTGCGGAAGAACGAGCCGACATCGCGGAACGCGGCGAAGCCGATGCCGAGCACCGGCGGATCCTTGGCGGTGAACGTCACCTGGTAGAGGAGGTTCGGATCGAAGCCATTTTTCAGGCAAATCTGGGTCGGGTCAGGGGTTCCGGGAAACGGGTTTGCGGCGCTGCATTTGGCGAAGGCCCAGTCGGCCGGCGCAATTTCGGCGGTCGCGCCGATGGCGCCGTCGATCGTCTCGGAAGCGTGGGTCACAAGGTTCGCCTCCTTGGTGTCGAGGCTCGCCGGCCGGTAGGGCATCGGGTTGCTGTGGACGATCATTGGCCGTGAATCTTTGCCGGACGCGTTCATGATGCGCGCCATGACGCGGCCGGTGAGCGGCGAGCCGTCCGGATTCTTCGCAACCGGCACGACGACGTAGTCGTTGTTCGGTCCCGGCGCCGTCGTGCCCGAACCGTCGCCCTGCCAGCCGCTGGAGAGGCCGATATCGCCATTGGCCCGTTCGATCGGCACGATCGTGATCCGGCGAGCGCGGTTGGGCACGTCGTGCCACATCAGCCGGCTCGCCTTCGACATGTCGACGGGCTTCACGATCTGGAACGTCGCGGTGTATTCGACCATGCCGCGGTCGTTGCGGGGTGCGAGCTTGATGTCCTGGATGATCAGGTTGTGCGGGTCATTGGGGTCAAGCTCGCCAAACGCCTTTCCGGCCAGCACCTCATATTGGCCGGCCGGGCCGAAGCTCGCCCCGTCGAAGGCGGGCGACACTTTTTTTTCGATCGCTATGCGGGTTACGCGCGCCTTCGCGGTCGCGGTGGTGGCGAGGATCAGCCCGACTGCGGTGAGGCAGGCCGAGGATGTCACGATGGTGTTGCGAAGCCCGTGTGCGGTGCCGAGCATAAGTTCCTCCCGTGTCACATCAAGTGCATGGCAATGAAATTGCCTTCTATCTTCCCGCGTGCGGCAGAGAATGGCGCGCTCGTCGCGCAAATTCCGCGTGAGGGGTGTCTTGCTTTTAGTCGCAACCCTCAACTTTCGAAAACGCCCCTCATCGGACCCCCTCTCGGCGCCAGCCGGCAGCCGCGCCGAAGGCACGGCTGATGGTTTTAATCGAAATGCGCGAGCCCGGTTCATCACTTGCCCAAGCGATCGGGTCCTTTAGCGAGCGTCTTCACCCGATAGAGCCCTTCTCGGGCCGTCAGGTAAAGCGTCTGCTTGTCGGCGCCGCCGAAAGCGGCATTGGCGGCCTGGCGGCCGGCTTTGATGGTCCCGAGATACTGGCCTTTGGAATCAAACACCTGAACGCCTGCGACGGTCGTGATGTAAAGGCGGTCGTCGCGGTCGATCGCCAGGCCGTCGGCGCCGCTTTCGGCGCCGGGTGGAATGTCGCGCAGCTGCAGGAACGCCCGCTTGTTCTTTACGCTCCCGTCCGGCTGCACATCATAAGCGAACACCGTAGGATTGAGCGTGTCGTCGACGATGAGCGTCCTGCCGTCGTTGGTGAGCGTCAGACCGTTGGGCCGCGGCACGGCGCTGTCGATCAGGATTGGCGTTTTGGCGCCGGCCGGCAGGTAATAAACGTAGGTGGGGCGACCCGACACCACGGGCCGCGGACCCGGGTCGGTGAAATAGATGCCGCCCTTGGCATCGACGATGAGATCGTTGGGCGCAAGCAGCGGAGCTCCCGGCGGGCCTTCAGTGAGTACCGCGATGGTGCCGTCGCGGTTGCGCCGCGTGATGCGTTTGCCGTCGCCCTCGGCGAACAGGAGTTCACCGTCCCGGGTCAATGCGAGCCCGTTTGCCCCGTTGGTGTTTTCGCGTGCAACGCTGATCTTGCCGCTGGGATCAAGCATGTAGGTCTTGTTGACCCGGATGTCGGAGAAATAAAGCCCGCCGTCGGCGGTACCGACGGGGCCTTCGGTGAACACGAAGCCCTCCTGCACCAGCTCCGGGGCGACCCCCGGCGCCAGCACGCCCGGGATGCCGGTGAGAGATTGTACCGGCTGTGCCGGCGCAGGGATCGCGAGCCACGCAATGATCGCTGCCGCACCAAACGCCGAACCAACAAATATCGCACCACCGAGCGGTCGCTGCGAGGCCGCCATGATGTCCTCCCCTGGGTTAACGTCGTCATTCAACTTTAGCCCGCCTTGAGCGTCAGCGAAACCCGGATCCGCCTCGCCGGGTTGAGGCAAGGGGGGTTTTCGCCGAGTTTCATCGTCGGGGCGGGGTTCTCCGTTTGGCCGGCCCGATGGCAGACTGCGGGCGCAGCTTGCG
>JASHYD010001399.1 GCA_030043175.1 Xanthobacteraceae bacterium
GACGACAGACCACGATTGCCGAACACCATGGCCTGCACCGTGACGGCGGTTCCTGTCAGATCCTCAAGCTCGTGCAGGCGGCGATAGGTCTGTGCCCGCTCACTCATCCACGAGCGGTAGACGGCGCGTGCAGCGCAGCTCAGCTGGCGGACCGGATTCTCGAGCCAGCCATCGTCTTGGATCAGGGATTGATAGGAAACAGCAAGACGCTCCAAAGCCTCGCAATCAAGATCGCGTTGGTCCTGCACGTTTTCGTCGGCCAGAACGGCTGCAAGGGCGGCGGCGAACGGCGTGCGGTCCTGGCCAAGCACCACCGTCGCATAGCTCTCGATGAAACGTTGCCGGCAATCCCACGCAAATCGCGGGTCGCCGGTCATCCGCGTCAGGCCGCCGACGGCGGCCGTGCTGGTGCCCGCATCGAGCACCGTGTCCATCATGCCCGGCATCGATCGTGCGGCGCCGGAGCGGACCGACACCAGCAGCGGCGCCCGGCGGCCGCCGAACCGCCTGCCGGTCGCACGTTCCAGGAAGGCAATGCCCTGCCGCAGCCCGTCATCGAGCTCCTGCACAGCATCACCGGCGTTGATTTTGTCGCACAGGCTGATCGGCAGGACAAAGGCCGGAGGGACAGGGATATCGGCCGCCGCCATCATCGCAAGGCCCGCAGCCTTGCCGCCGATCTCCTCAGCGGAGCAAGTCGTGGCGGTCTGACCGCCGCCGATCAACACAACCGTCATGCCCTTGTTCCTTCATCAGATTCGTCGGGTGGCAAAGGCGTGACAGGCAGGTCGCTCCCCATGCGATGTGCCATGCGCCTTTACCCACCTAACGATGCCTTCCGTCATCACGACGCCAAGTCGGCCAGCACGTGGGCCCGCAGCAGATGACCGAAGCTCGCCATGCGATCGGCGGCGCGCTCAAGCGCTCCGGCCAACTCCAGCGCAGCGATCGAACTCGCAAAGTCGAGTTCGCCGTGAAGCACCTGTCTCGTCACGCTGCGTTCGACGTCGTCGGCCTCGTGCTCGACGTCCGTCAGCCGGTCGACTGCCGCCAATGCATCCTCAGAATCGGCGCGCCGCCCTTCTGGTACCTCGCCGGCGGCATCGACGCCGGACGCCGCGGTCTCGGTGCCCGCCAGCACGACGCCGCACAGCTCCGACAACGGCTTGAGAACACATTCGCTGATTTTCTCTGGCAGGAGCGAGGCGATGAACGCGGCCTCTTCCAGTTCGTCAACCACATCCTCGATGCCGTTTACGAGCCGCTCGATGGTGGGGCCGGCGTCGAGGCGAGCGATCTCGCTGCGCGCGTCGCGAGCCATCCGGTCGGCCTTTTCTTCGATCCTGCGCGCCTTCGCCGCGAGCCCCGCGCCGTTACCACCGATGCCGGCAGACAGACTGCCCACGTGATGGGCGACGGACGCTGCGATCTCCCGCGCGAGGCCAGCCTGGCGCACGACGATCGACAGCAGCGCGCTGTCGACGCGTTTGAGGCAGCGGAAAAGATCCGCCTCGATGCGGTCACGCACCAGCCGCACCGATCGCCCCTCAAGCACGGCCTCGGTCGAGATGCGCAATACGCCTTTCAAGAATTCGACCGCTGTATTGCGGCCCAGCACGGCGTCGAAACGCTCGCCGAACCCGATCCGCGCCGCGACCGCGTTGTGTACGGCGACGGTGATAAGCTCGCCGCCGCCGAGTTCGAGAAAGGCCCGGTGACCGACACGCTCACGGGCCGCCCATTCAAGAATCCGCACCGCCTCATCCTTAGCAACGAAGGTCCGCAACGCCTTACGCGCCTTGTTCCAGTCGATCAGGAAGACAAGTGAGGCACCGACGCATTCAAGAAACGCGTCACGCTGTTCGCGCGTCTGAGCGTCGTAGCGCCCGGTGACAAGGTAGAACGCGCCGCCATCACCGAGCCCCTCAGCCCTCTTTGCATCGAGGCCGCTCCACCACACCGGAAAGCCGCTCATGAGGCCGGTGAAGAACCGAGCGCGAGCGCGATGCACGTCCGTGTGCGTGATGGCAACCGCGTTACCCTCAACGGCGACAATGATCACGTGCGCATCGGTGACGCCGATGTCATTTTGGATCGTCAACCGCGACCCCGAGCGCGCGGCTGTGGTCGCCAGGCCGGGATGATCGAACTTCAGGTGCGCCGTCTTCTCGACACCGCGCATGAATGCTTCGACCGCCGGCCGATCCTCGGCCTGCAGCCCGAACGCATGGGCCCCCGCGATCATCTCCGCGGCGCTGCCGGCTGCAAGCCGGTTGAGAGCCTTATGCAGGTCCATGACCAGGCGGTGCAGGCTTTCCCCGTTCGCCACGGAGATGGCGGTGAGCCCGGCAATGTCGCCCTCGCTGAAATCGGACAGCGATTGAAGACGTTCCTGCGCGTTCGTGCGCGCAAACCGTTCGGCGGCCCGCCGGCCCGCGGCCGGCGACCCGGTCTCGACCGCATGAAGCATGGCCGCCATCCCGACCACGATGTTTTTGCCAACCTCGGCAAGGTAGGGCGCTGTGATCCGGCCGTCGGCGGACATCGTGGCGCCGGTTACCAGCTGACGAATCGGTTCCGGGTCGAGGCCGGCGCCGCGGCACTCGGCCGCGAGGTCCGGTGCGGCGTTCCCCGGGTTGCGCGCATGCTCCGCAGCCGCCTGCAACGCCGCAAGATAGACCTTGACCCGGTCGTTGGCGTTGAGCCCTGCCGCGACCAGCGCCGGCAACAGAATGTCGCCCTCGCCGAGGTGTTGGACGATGCGAGACTTCATGACCCGGCAGATCGTATTTGCAGTCGGGTCCTGCAACCTTTGACGTTCTGTCACGCCGAAAGATTTGTGTGGGGCATTCGGCCGTTCGCCGCCTGGCGCCGGCCTGGTAGGCGTTTTGGAGCCGACCTTGGCTGACCGGCCAAGAAGGTGACGTTGCTGGATTACAAAATTGGCCCATCGCCAATCAGCTGTGGTGCACAAAGGCGTCATCAATTTGCGCTTCGGCTTACCGTGAAAGCCGGCGCCGGTTCTGGAAAAAGTTCATCCCAGAGCGCCGATCGCGAAGCGCCGTTGCTCGAAGCCGTTCGCCTCGCCGGCTTCCACATTGCCGAAGCGCACCCCTCTTTCGGCCGGCCGGTCACCCACGAACATGGTTAATCAAGTTTTAACCCGCGGCGCGCGCATCACCCGAGCCCTTAAGAAATAACAGGGGCCCATCCAATGACGCACGAGGCCTGAGCCGACGTCGCCGCGCGGCTTGTTTGCGCTTCTGGGAGCGACGAACTGCCATCAACTCTCGTCGGAAACGGCGAAAAAGCCCACAAGGGTCTGCGTCCAAGCCCCGTTATCCTTCTATCAAGGAAATCGTGCTAATCGAGCTTAGCTCTGCTTTTGCATTTCAGAGCATGGCCCTGACCTCATGTCCCCCCGATGTCGGGGCCATTTTTTTGATGATCTTCGGACAGCAACAGAGCTCACAAGGAGATGGCTCAGTCCTGCTCGCGCTACGACGGCGCCCATTCCATTGCCCCGAAACCGTCGGGAATTCGCATGCCCAAACACAATTTGGAGACATAGGGCGACAAATCGGCCTGGCGCAGAAAGGAGCCCGCATGTCACGAGGAGGAAAGGTCGATCGCATCAGTTCCGATCAGAAGGACTGCCCGAATTTACGCTTGGTGAGCCGCCGAAAGGGCTGCATTCGGGCTACACATTCAACTCTACGATCTTCGGTCTCAATTCCGTTCCGACCACCGCGACCTGCGCGATCGTCACCGGCAGCCGGAAGCGGCGCGGGCCTGCGGAGCCGGGATTGAGATAGAGAACCCCGTCGCGTGTCGCAATCAAAGGCTGGTGCGAGTGGCCGTACACTACCGCCGCAAAGCCGGCCGTCGGCGGATCGAGTTCGAGTTCCGCGATGTTGTGGAGCACGTAGAACGAAAGCCCGCCAACTTCGACGATTTCGGTCGGCGGCAGGCGCTGGGCCCAGGTTGCGGTGTCGACGTTGCCGCGGATCGCGTGTGTCGGAGCGATGGTGCGAAGTCCGTCGAGCACCGCCTCGTCGCCGACATCGCCCGCGTGGAGAATGAGATCGCACCCCCGCAGCGCCGCAACGGCCTGCGGCCGGAGCAATCCGTGCGTGTCGGAAATCACCCCGAGATTAAGGTCGATTTTGCTCATGCCGACAGGTAGCCAAGCTTTGAGGCCCGCATTGAGCCACCGGCCTTCGGTCGGCCCGATGATAAAGTTTTAAGCGAAATGCGGGGATGACCGACGCAACGGAAAGGCCATGCCCCCGGATGTCGCACCGCTCCATCCGGGCTACACGGCCTTGGCGATTGCGTCGATCTCCGCGTCGGTGGGAAAACGGCCGAGCGCCTTCTTTGAAAACTTCAGGTCGCCGTCGACCGTGATCTCAAACACCCCGCCGCCCGACCGCTCATAGGCGATCTCGGCGCCAGACACCTCTGCAAACCTGGCTCCCACACGGAGAGCACGCGGCTCATAGTCTCAGACCACGCAGTATTTGATGACGATGTTCATGATATTCCCGATTATTGGGCCCATCAGGGCGGATTGATACGCCATCCGTGGTCCGGGTGTCGAGGGCGCCTGCGCCAAACCGGAGCAGGGGCCTGAACCACCGTGCGGAAGCTCATCTTACTTCATTAACTAACGAGCGAAGCGAGCGTTCGCGACCCCTGACCGGTGTTAGCCTGCAACCCGAATTTCTCGACGGGTTTGGGCTTCTTTCTGCAACGATCTTTACGCGTGACAGCCGCGATCATCCCAGCAGACCCCCCTGCCGACCCTACTCAGGCACCGCGACTCAGCAACCGCGCTTCAGCGCCGCTGTGATCTTTGCCTTTGACGGGGAGGCAGAGCCGGCCCACGCGAAGCCTTCGCAGCTGGAACCAGGGGGCAACAACGTCGCGGCCATAGCGGCAAAATTTTCGATGCTGCGGGTGCTCTCGATTAAGGCCCTGTGGGGCCAAGCCTTCTAGGCTCAGCAATCATCCACCGGGACGATCTGCAAGCTAAAAAACTTGCGCCCACAACATGCAAAGAATCAAACGAAAGGGCCTACTCCCACACCGCTCCACCACGTGCCGCTTCTTGATGCACGCACCGGCATTGCGGCACACTCGGCCGTGGCTTATCCTGGCGATGAGCGGCCGATTTTTGAGCGGCCGAACCTGCTCGGCGCCCGCAGGCTCTCCCGGAGATGGCTTGCGGAGCGCCTGTCCTCATGGGCCCCGTGCAGATCTCCGAGGGAGGATTGATTATGCGGATGCGCAGTGCGCTGCTCGCAAGTGTTTGTCTGACTTTCGTATTGACAGCCAATGCCGCCCCGTCGCTCGCCGAAGGCGCGGTCGCGCTGGCCGGACAGGTCACCTCGCAGGAGGAAGGCCCGATGGAGGGCGTGCTGGTGACCGCCAAGAAGGTTGGCTCGACCGTCGCCACCACGGTCGTCACCAACAAGGAAGGCCGCTACACCTTCCCGGCTTCGCGGCTGGAGCCCGGCCAATACGCCATCAAGATTCGCGCGGTCGGCTATGATCTCGACGGCAACGGCACGGCCGGCGTGACGGGGGATAAGACCGCCGACGTCGATCTCAAGCTCAAGAAGACCCGCAACCTGGCATCCCAGCTCACCAACGCTGAGTGGCTGCAGAGCATGCCGGGCACCCCGAAGCAAAAGGACGCCCTCCTCAACTGCGTAAGCTGCCACACCGTTGAGCGCATCGTGCGGTCGACCCACGATCCGAAGGAATTCATGCAGGTCCAGGCGCGGATGGCGACTTATGCCAACCAGAGCGTGCCGACGCGGCCGCAAAAGCGGCGAGCGGAGCGCCTGCTTGAGGAGCGCGGCGACGCCCGCACCAGCGCCCAGGCGGACCGCGCCGAGTTCCTCGCCTCAATCAATCTGAGCGAAACCGAGACTTGGGCTTACCCGCTCAAGACAATGCAGCGCCCGACCGGCGCTGCGACGCAGGTCATCATCACGGAATACGATCTGCCGCGCAACTCGATCGAGCCACATGACGTGATCGTCGGCAAGGACGGGATGGCCTATTACACCAATTTCGGCGAACAGAATCTTGGCAGGCTCGACCCCAAGACCGGGAAAGTGACGGAAATCGCGCTGCCCGAGCTCAAGAAGGGCTGGCCTCAGGGCTCGCTGGGGCTGCGTCCCGACCGCGACGGCAATCTCTGGTTCGGCATGATGTATCAGGGCGCCATCGGCAAGCTCGACCTCGCCTCACTGAAGGTCGAGACTTTCAGCCTGCCGCCCGAGATGAACAAGGACATGGCGCAAGTCAACATGGTGCGGCCCGAGTCGGCCACCGTGGATGGGAAAGTGTGGTCGCAGAATAACGGCTTTGCCGCCCTGCACCGCCTCGACCTCAAGACTGGAGCGATCGAGACCATCGCGCCGTTCGCCAATTCCACGGTAGGTGAGAACCACAACATCTACGACATCATCCCGGACACCGACAATAACGTGTATTTCACGGACTTCGCCCAGCAGCACCTCGGCAAGGTTGACGCCAAGACCGGCCAGACAACGCTGTTCGAGCTACCCACCAAGGCATCAGCGCCACGCCGCGGCATGATGGATAGGCAAGGCCGAATCTGGTTCGGCCTCTATCGCGGAAACAAGATCGACATGTTCGACACCAAGACCGAGAAGTTCAAGGAATGGGAAATGCCGACCACCTTCTCGTCGCCTTACGACGTGACGATCGACAAGAACGGTGAAGTGTGGACCGGATCAATGCTCGATGACCGGGTGTCCCGGCTTAACCCAGAAACGAGCACGTTCGTGGAATATCTGCTGCCGCGCGAGACCAACATCCGTCGCGTCTACGTCGACAACTCCACCACGCCAGTGACGTTCTGGGTCGGCAACAACCACCAGGGTTCCATCATCAAAGTGGAACCGCTGAATTAGTCGCCGCGGTCCTTACCACCCAATCGGTAGGTAAGGAATCGCTGAATGGGTCGCCGCGGTCCTTACCACCCAATGCGTAGGTAAGGACTCGCGGCGCCGTCGTTCGACTGCAGGCTCGCATCCAACGGGAATGACTTTCCCAATGTGAGAACACCCGTCTAGGGAGGTACCCGATGCGCACACGCACGTTCACCGCCGCCGCGTTGGCGGCATCTTGCTTTGCTGTCACTCAGGCTGCCAATGCCCAAGTGCCTGCGGCCCTTGCAGGACAGGTCTCATCCGCCAAGGAAGGCGCCATGGAGGGCGTCGTTGTAAGCGCCAAGAAAGCGGGCTCGACCATCACCGTCTCGGCGGTCACCGACGAGACGGGCCGCTACAGCTTCCCGGCGGAGCGGCTCGGGCCCGGCCACTACACGCTCGGCGCCCGCGCGGCGGGCTATGATCTTGACGGTCCCAAGGCCGCCGACGTGACCGCCGGTCAGGCGGTCACCGCCGACATCAAACTCAAGCCCGCCCAGAACCTTCCGGCACAGCTCACCAATGCCGAATGGATGATGAGCATGCCGGGTACGGACGAGCAGAAGGCGATCCTGCTCAACTGCAACGGCTGCCATACCATCGAGCGCATCGTCAAATCGGTGCACACCGCCGACGAATTCCTGCAGATCTTTCAGCGCATGGGCAGCTATTACCCAGGCAGCACGCCGCGCAAGCCGCAGCGACTCGTGGGCGACGCAACTCGTGAGGTCGGCCGTGGCGGCGACAATGCCAGGAAGAACGCCGAATACCTGGCCAGCATCAACCTTAGCCAGCAGGAGACCTGGAGCTATCCGCTCAAGTCCCTGCCGCGCCTCACCGGCAAGTCCACGCATGTCATCATCACTGAATACGACCTACCGAACCCGCTGATTCAGCCACATGACGTGATGCTCGATCGCGAGGGCGCCGTCTGGTACTCGGATTTCGGCCAGATGTACCTCGGCACGATGGACCCGAAGACCGGCAAGGTGACCCAATATTCCATTCCGGAGGTCAAGAAGGGGTACCCGGTCGGCACGCTCAATCTCGAATTCGACCAGGACGACAACCCTTGGATCGGCGTGATGTACCAGAGCGCCATCGCCAAGTTCGACAGGAAGACGGCGACATTCAAGACCTGGTCGACCCCGAAGGCATGGGACACGGACGCTGGTCAGCTTGGGCATCTCGCGCTTGAAGGTACACCCGTCGATCACAATGTGTGGATCAAGAATTCCGACGGCGGAAACATCTATCGACTCAATCTCGATTCCG
>JASHYD010001400.1 GCA_030043175.1 Xanthobacteraceae bacterium
CCAGCACGCGATCTCGGTCTTGCCGCCTGAATGAGAACGAGGTCGAGGCTTGGCGATTGGCTCTGTCGAAAGTACCGATGGTCGGCGCTGCGGCGCGGTCGACGCGGAGTACACGGGTCGAGCCGACCCAGATTGGCAAGGGGTGGGGCGCGCGGCGACAGCGCCCCGAGCAAAAGGCACGGTCATAGTGATCGGCGCGTGCGTGTTCTGGAATTTGCCCGAGCGCGTTTGCGGGGCAGCCAGCGCGTGTGAAGCCTGCACCCTGATCGATAGACGCACGGACGGCACTTGACTAGAGGCCGGGTCGCGGGATGGTCGGAGCATACGAGCCGGGCCCGCTCGCACTATCCACGTCGCCGCAATCTGCTTGGCCGCGCTGGGTCGAAGGGAGCGGCCGAGTCGGCGCGCCACCTCTGGTCCACCGCAAGGCAAAAAAGGTGTGGAGCGCTGCGATTGCTGACGGCGGCGTGGGAACTGCGCCTAATGCGCTCGCTCCATTCCGAGGGCCTTAGATTCCTGAGGCGGGGGCCATTCGCCGTATGGCCTGTTGTACTTGAAGCCGGAAGTGCTAAGCCAATTTCGGTCCGTCACGACGTGCGGTGTGACGGTGCCGTGCGACTTGGGAACCGCTCTCCTGTGCGGCGACGCGGCACTTTGAAGATGCCGCGGCATGCCGCGCTTGGCCGCACCACCGCCGTGCCTGACCGACGCGTCTGCTGTCGAGCTGCCTATGGCGATTGCCGCCGCGGCCAATCCGATTGCTATGTTGCCAAGCATGACGTGAATCAAACTCGGCAACCTGTGCTTGGGTTGCGTAGCAGCGTCGGGAAGCCGCTGCAGGTGTGCAGTTCGGGCCGCCTGTATTTTTTTCGGGGTGGGGCTACTTTGGATTGCCTCTCGCAAAAGACGTCTCGGCGCTGTGCGACGATGCCGGTTTCAGCATTTGCTACAAATCTAGCAATGGGAGGTCTCTCACGTGCACAGTCCGTTTGCTCGGCGTCAGTTTTTGCGCCCTGATGAGGTGCGGCGGTTTCTGAGGCTGGCGGTTTCGCCGGAATGCCGCGGCGCCAGCCGCGTGCCACTGACGGCGTTCAGCGATGACGAGCATCGATCTCAAGTAACTCTAGCGTCTTTACCAGGTCATCATGGATGTGCTTGCAAAGCGCGGGGATGCGAGCTGCCGACGCCGCTGATCAGCCAGGTCGAGAGCTTCGGCTCGGACGCACGGAGCGGCGGCATCGCCGCCCGCGGTGCCTATCACCCGGCAGAATTAGTCGATCTGGGGATCTCGGAACGCTGCCGGTGCGAGCTGCGCTAGTGGCGGTAATGGCGATGATAGCGAGAATGGCCGGCCTGAGCACGGTAACGGTTTACACGGGTCCTACGGCCCGAGAAGGCTGCCCGGCATAGCGGACTGAGGCTACCGCGGTGTCTTGCAAGGCACGCCTGGGTTTGTGCGACATTCGGTATGGTGTCGCTGCAGAGCCTGAAAGCATCGTGGGTGCAGGCGTCACGGGCCGTGTCAGCCTTTGCCGGGTGAAAATACCCGGGCATTGCGCCAGCCAGCAATCCGAGCATCACGATTGTTGTGAACCGAAAACATCGGGATGGAACATCTTTCATCTTACGCAATCCTCGCAACCCTCGTGTGATTCCCCTCCCTCAACCCCTCTCCTCCGGCCTCGTCCCAAACCTCCTTGCGTGTGGGAGGGTTCGGATGCGGCAGGTCAAACAGGCGCCTCATTGGTGTATGTCAGTGACCGAACTGAGCACCCGCAAATGGTGCGGCGCTCTCCAACGCAATGGCCGCTCAGCCGTTCCACGGGGTCCGATTTTGCCCGTGCGGCCGGCTTGCTGATCGGCTAGGTTGCCGGCGCACGCGCCGCCATTCGCTGCCGGCCACGCAGTGAGGAGCCTCTCATGAGCCGCCATCCGACCTTTGTTCCCGAGGGCGTCATTCCGGCCCTATTGCTGCCCTTCACGGACGATCTTGCGATCGACGAAAAATGCTTCCGCGCCCATCTCCGCCAGGTCGCGTCGACGGACGGGCTTTCAGCCGTTACGGTTAATGCGCACTCGACCGAAGTTGCCTCCTGTACGTTCGAGGAGCAGCGCCGGGTCATGGAAATTGCCGGCGAGGAGGTCGGCGACAAGCTGCCGATCGTGCATGGCGTGTGGGCGGATGGCAGTCTCGAGGCGGCCCGAGTAGCGCGAGCCGCGATGGCGGGTGGCGCCTCGGCGTTACTTGTCTTCCCGCCCGCACCGTTCACTCTTGGGCAAAACGCCGACATGGCGATTGCCCATTTCCGTCGCATTGCGGAGGCCTCCGACCTGCCGATCATCGCATTCCAGTATCCGCTGGCAACCGGCCAGGGCTATCCTCCGGACACACTGTTGCGGCTCATCGAGGCGGTGCCGTCGATCCGCGCCATCAAGGACTGGACCAACAACGTGCAGCTTCATGAATGGCAGGTCCGCACGCTGCAGGGCCTGCCGCGTCCCGTCAGCGTGCTCACGACCCATTCGTCATGGCTGCTCTCCTCGCTGGTACTCGGCTGCAAGGGCCTGTTGTCGGGCTCGGGCAGCGTCATTGCCGACCTGCAGACGCAGCTGTTTCGCGCCGTGGCGGCTAACGACCTCGCCGCCGCGAAGGCGATGAACGACCGCATCTACCCGCTCGCGCGCGCCTTCTATGCGGACCCGTTTGTTGACATGCACAACCGCATGAAAGAAGCCATGGTGTTGCTTGGCCGGTTGCCGCGCGCGGTGGTGCGCCCGCCTCTGGTGAAGCTCGGCGCCGCCGAAATCGAGCGCATCCGCGTGGCGCTGCTCGATGCCGGAGTGTTTGACGAGCGAGCGTCGCGAGCAGCGTGACGTGCGGGCGGCCTGGACGCGTCGTTCAGGGCTCCGGAAGCAAATCCGGGCGCGGCAAGCGCGGCCTTACGCCAAATAAATGGTTCAGTTCGAGTCGAACGCGTCTGGTTTGCGTGAACTCGACACAAGGAGGGCAAACGGCAGCGGTGCAACAGGGAAATCGATTCGGAAAATGCGCAGGTTCTGACAGCTGATTCGCGGTAATCCGGATCGCTCGAAGCCGCCTACGCGCCAAATTGTTCTAGGCGCGCTTCGATTTCCTCTTCGGTGCGAGAGGGGTTTTCCAATCTGATCTGTGCCGCCAGCTTTCTCCGCCGCTCCGCATAAGCTTCCAGCGCCCGCGTATCGGCCGTGCCTTTGAATTTCGGCTCCGGCAGGGTCGTGTTTGGATCGGGCCGCACCGAGCGCGGATCTTCGACATTCGTGATTTGTCCGGACGACACCTGTTGGTTCATCGGGTCAGCATCGCGCCGCGGCTCGAGGTGGGCGTCCGTGTCTTGGTTCACGAGATTGATCATTCGCCTCCACCTCTCGGGCAGCTTTCGCGGCCCTTAATCCTCTTCAAAATGTTTGAGATTATTCAAGTCGAACGGATTTGATCCGGATTGAGACTGATTGTTGAATGATGCCCCTTTGTGAAGATTCACTGACATCACCGAAATTTGAAAGGCAAGTCAATATTGGACGCCGCCTCATTTAGGATTTGAAGTCAGGAAGATGGATTTTGCGTGCTGAACAGAAATCTTTTGCATTTCTTGTTGCGTCGCTTTAGCGATGCGACAAGT
>JASHYD010001401.1 GCA_030043175.1 Xanthobacteraceae bacterium
GGCGATCAGGAAACCATTTCACCAGCGTGGAGACCGGCGAGATGTAACCGAGGCCGAGGCCGACGCCGCCGATCACGCCCGAGCCAAGCCATAATACCCACAACTGATGGACGACGACACCGAAGGCTGAGATTATGAGTCCGCCGCTCCAGCACAGAGCGGCAACGACGCCTGCCTTGCGCGGACCGGCACGCTCCAGCCATCCGCCCCATACCGCGGCCGATGAGCCGAGCAACACGAAGAAAAGCGTGTACATCCAACCGAGGCTGGAAACGCGCCAGTCGCAGGTCGCGGTGAAAAGCTCGCCGATGAGGGTGATATCCGGACAAGCGACACTTTTCTCAAGGCCGATGGCACGCGAGAGCGGCAACCAGAACACGCTGAAGCCATATGCCATTCCGATGCAGAGATGGATGCACAGCGCTGCCGGGGGCACGAGCCAGCGATTAAATCCTGCCTTGGCGATGATGCGTTCCCGGTCGAGCAGTCCCACCGCGGATCCGAACCCACTGTCCGCCTGTTCGAGCATCGTCATTTCTTCCTCCAAATGGCTCTTACGAGCTCTTTGACTTGGCTCGCGCATTATCTTGCGCTGCGCGCAGCTTGACAACCGCCTCGCGATGACATGACGCGGCGACCTTGCCGGCCCCGAGGCAGCCAGCAGGCGCAATATCCGTGCGTCTGCGAAAGGCACTCCGGATCGTCGAGCCGCCGCATCAGCGCAAGGTCGGCGGCCGATACATCGGCGCTGGGCCGCAGTAGACGCTACCCGGGCTGATGCCGAGGAGCGCGGCCTGCTTCGTCAATGCAAGCCTGCGGTTTGGGCTCGGAAATGCCGCCTTGCCGAGCGCACCGCGCTTGTCGAACCACATTTGCTCGAAATTACACGGACACAAAACTGCCACCCAATGTTACCGTTTCGACTCTTGATCAATAACTTATCGGAAAATGAGGGGGTAACTTCCCTCTAAAAAATTCCCTTTCCCGCACCAGTTCGCCGATCTCGGCGTGACGGTGACTTGATGGCGAGTTCGCACGCTCAAGATTTGGCATTGCCACCGGTTTAAACACCTCAGCAGCCCCTTCAAAAAGTTGTCGCCTTACTGAGGCGGTCTGAGTGGCATGCACGTCGAGCGGCTCACAAGCTGCGATCTTTCGTCAAGGCCGCAAAGCCACCTTCGCCTTAAGGCGGTGTGTGGTTCGGCCCGCTCGTCTCTTCATTTCGTTTCCTGATTTGCAGGTAATGCCTGCCCCCACGTCGAGTTTCCGCTTAACGTCGTGTGCAAAACTCCGGGGCCACTTCAGTGTGAAGCCCGTTTCCTCATCATAAGGCGGAATCGTGTTGCGTTCGTCACGTTGGTCTCGACCTTAAGATTCGCCAGCATGCGCGACACCTCGATTGACGTTGTGACGCGCAGGTTGGGATGTTCGACGCGATAGGGCGTGGCAAGCGCGGTCGCGATTGCGGCTATTTGAAGATGAAGGCAAGGCCGTGCCGGCCAGGTATTTGGTTTAGAGCATGTTGCGGTCACAGAGCTGGATGCTCGCAACGAAGCCGGGCCATGACGGCCCAGAGGCCGTCAGGCAGCAGCGGCTCAGTTCTGGGGCAGGGGAATGAACTCGATTTCGTCGCCCGGCACTTTGTCGAAACGGCCGGCCGCCCATTCGGCTTTGGCCTGCTCAATCCTTTCCTTGCGTGACGAGACGAAGTTCCACCAGATGTGCCGCGGCCCGTCCATGGCGCCGCCGCCCAGGATCATGAGATGCGCGTCCGTAATGGCATTGAGCGTAATGGGATCGCCAGGGCGGAACACCAAGAGGCGCTCGCGTCCAAACCGGTCGCCGCCGATGCTGATCTCGCCGTCGACCACGTAAATCGCACGCTCTTCGTGGCCGGCGTCGAGCGGCAGCGCGCCGCCAGCGCGAAGCATTGCGTCGGCAAACACCGTCTCCGATGCGGTGGCGACCGGCGAGCGCTGGCCATAGAGCGAGCCAACGACCACGCGTACAGTCTTATCGTCATCATGCACGATCGGGAATTCCTCGGCCCCATGGTGTGCGAAGGCGGGCGCCATCTCCTCGTGGACGGCCGGCAGGGCGACCCAACATTGCAGTCCGTGCAAATGATCTCCCCGGGCGCGGCGCTCCGCCCCGGTGCGCTCCGAGTGCACGATGCCGCGGCCGGCCGTCATCCAGTTGATCTCGCCGGGACGGATCGCGATAGCGGTGCCGAGACTATCGCGATGGGTGATCTCGCCATCGAACAGATAGGTCAGCGTTGCGAGGCCAATATGCGGATGCGGGCGCACATCGATGCCGGCGCCGGAGCGGAAGTGCGCTGGCCCGAAGTGATCGAAGAAGATAAACGGACCGACCATGCGGGTGCGCTCCGAAGGCAGGGCGCGATGAACGGTGAAATCGCCAAGATCGACCGAGCGTGGCACGATCACCTGTGCAAGGGCCTGCGATTGGGCAGCGTTGCCGAACTCCGGGTCCTGGCCGCGGAAGAAACTCATGATACCCTCCTCGATAAGGCCGCCGCGTGCCGTCGCGAGGGACACGCCGGGCATACCAATGTCACATAATAGGGGTCGGGTGCCAGACAGATCGTGCCATGACCGCCGTGCGTCCAGGACGATGCTCCGAGAGAGAAGATGCGTCACCTATCCCCCGACTAAAGTCAGAGGCTTTTGTTCCTGGGCGCTAGAAGCTGCGATGCCGAGTGCCCGCTGTTTCGCGAGCCGCGGGAGGCACAGGCGTTTGCCACGGCGGTGGCGCTCCGCCGCGCGAGAGTGGGGCGCGATGCCGGGTGGATAAATCAAGCCAGCGGAGGGGCTGGCGATCCGAGTACCGGCGAGACTCACTGACACTTACTATTGGACTGGCCGGCAGCGCTCGAGCGCATACTCGCCTACAACGACGTCAAGCGCTATCCTACGCGTCGGAGCACGCTGCCGATCACCCGCGGCACGGCGCGCCGATCGAACTTAGGGCAGCAGGCTTCGCAGCCGAGTGACGGCACCCGTCAGCAGCGTACTAATCGACGGCTCCTCCGGCGTTTCCACCTTGGCCGCGCGCCCTTCCTTCCCTCCCCGGTTCGCGACGGTGGGAGAGGAGGGAGAGGCCGCCATCTCGGTACGGTGCTTGGTTTCCTTACGTCCGATCACCATCGCCCAGTAGACCTTGTAACGGGTGCTCTCATTACGGGCGACCGCCACGCCGATGCTGTCGGCCCCGGGCAGCAGAAGGTTCTTATTGTGGCCCGCGGATTCCTTCCAGATGCGCAGCGTATCGGCCCAGGTCTTGGTGCCGGCCGCGATATTCTCCGCCGCCGGAGTCATGTTTGCGCCCCCGACCCGGCTTGCGAAGGAGCCCGCCACATCGTGATCCATGATGCCGCTGCTAGCCATCGCCTGGGCCTGCCGTAGGGCCACCGCAGTCAATTTGGCGTCCGTCTTTACGGCTGGTAATCCATGCTCGCGCCGATATTGCGATATCAGGGTCGTGATATCTTCAGCGCGCGCTGACGAAACCGCGATCGCCATTCCAAGCAGGAAACAGATGCGTTTCATTTGCGACTTCCAGCCCCTTTGTCCCGCCCATAAAACACGAATTACTGCCAGGGAGACGCGATGGCAATGCCGCGCAGGGAGCCGACACCTGGGGTCGCGCTGTTGCCGCCGCACGCAATAGCCGCCTTAGGTTGGTCCTGATTGTGCCCGGCAAGCGGCAGAAGCAAATCATGTGGCCTGGCCCTCGCCTCTCCCCACTTGACGGGTTTACGCGCGTCTACGACCCGCATGGAAGAGGTTGGAAGTTGCGCGCTGGTCGCGCCAATTCCGGGTGGGGGCGCTCCATTCGTCTCAGTCGCGCGTCCCCGCTTGTGGAAACGGCCCTCACCCTATTCCTCTGCGTGGAAGAAGCACTGGATTGGCCGGCCCCCACGTACGATTACCCGCGCCACAAGGGAGAGGAGACCGCGCGGCTTAAGTTAACTTTCGCTTGATCAGGTCGCCTCTGCATGACGTCGCGGGCCACGCGCCTGCGGCGTGGCGAACTCGACGGCGCGATTGCGTGTCGCTGACCCACCTGGCCGGCAGTCGCCAGACCGCATAAGCTTTGGCGGGATCGGCTGCAGGATGGCTCAATCTTGGCTGCCGACACCAGACAAGGCAGGAGGAGACTCTGATGAATGCGGGTAAGACATTGGCTGCGTGCCTGGTTGCGGGCGCGGGTCTGGGAGCAACGGGCTTTCTGCTGCAGACCGCCGCTGCGGCCGAGCTCGTGGTCCTGACCAACCAGGGCGCTACGCCCGGAGTGCGCGAACTTGCCGCCGCATTCGAGCGTGCGAGCGGGCACAAGATCACGGTCATTCAGGAAGACGCCGCCGCACTCGAGCGGCGGTTGAATGCCAACGGCCCCGCGGATCTGATCACCAGCAACCCCGCACCGATCGACGAGCTGATCCGAAAGGGCCAGGTCGTCGTCGGGACCGTAACGCCTTTCGTAATTGCCGGACTTGGCCTTTCGGTGCGGGCCGGCGCGCCGAAGCCGGATATCAGCACCGTGGAAGCCTACAAAGCGACATTGCTAAACGCGAAGTCCATCGGCTATTCGCGCGGCTGCAGCGGCACCCACGCGGCAGAGGGGATCGCAGAGCTAGGCCTTACCGAAACGCTCAGACCCAAGACCGTGTTCACGGGCGGCGGCCCGGTTGTCGAATATCTGGCGAGAGGGGACTTCGAGATCGGCATTCAGCAGACCAACATCATGGTGGGCGCGCCGGGTACGGACTATGTCGGCGCGCTGCCAGACTTCCTGAACAAGCCCTGCCCTTCAAGCGTTGCGTTGATGACGGCGTCCAAAGAGCCAGAGGCCGCACGCGCGATGATCAAATTCATGACGTCGCCGCAAGCCGCGCCGCTGCTGCGCAAAACTCATGTAGAACCAGCCCAGCCTTGAGTCCGTTGGTGCAGTATCTCACGTTGGAGCCGGATCATCTCTCACTAGATTTTCTAGGGTCCATTTTTAGCCGGGCACGAACGAGGGTGCGCCCTCGGACACCTTTGAACAGAAAGTGCCCGGCGAGGCCGAGATCGATGCCAGGGCCACGGCTTGGAGCATCCTTGAGCGCATCAACCGCAAGGAACGCGACGTGCCGCTCAGGCGGGATATCATCGAGGGCATGAGGGGGCTCGATCCTGTCCTGGTGTTTCCCGCGGCAATCTTGTTGGAAAAGCGACGACGGCTGAGGGATGAGTGGGCGAAATGCTATCACGAAAACGTGATAGCATGGCCGGGCCCGGCGCATTCAAGTTCGCGATTGAT
>JASHYD010000144.1 GCA_030043175.1 Xanthobacteraceae bacterium
GCCGTGCCGGACAGCTACCGGCGCTATCTGGTCAACGCACTGCGCGAGGCGTTCGGACTTCCCGGGGTGCCGATACGGCTCACGGTGAGGGAGAAGGCGAACCCGTATGCAGGAAGAGGAAAACGCTAGGCGGACGATCGCGCGGCGCAATTTTGTATGGCCGCGGCATGAGCGTACCGTGATGTCGATGACGCACGCCAAGGGCCCACCGCACCGCTGGTGATGGGATGCATTTTCCCATCCACCGACTCGAGCGGGCGACCGGTCGCGTGCTCTGCCGCGGCCACTGGCGATCCGCGCTCATGCTGCAGCTCCAGCGCGACGATAGATCGCCAGTGTGGGGCGTGTTTTGGACAACAGAAAGAGTGAGGGCTGATGGGGGCGAGGAGAGCCCAAGGATAGGCTGGCATGCGGTGGTGCCGTCCCCCGGGGTTGGCTTGCCGCTCAACCGCCCTATCGGGGGCTACTGCGGCCGACGGAACGACAACAGCTTGCGGGTCGGAAAATCGTACAACCGGCCCGTCTCAGAAAACTCCGGCAGACACAGCTCGACAATTTCTCCCGCCACCTCCTCGGGCGGCGACACCGTCATCGGGTCTTCGCCGGGCATCACCTGGGCGCGCATGCGGGTGCGTGTCGGGCCCGGATTGAACAGGTTCACCCGCACGGTCGTCCGCTCGGTCTCGGCCACATAGGTGCGCGCCACCGCCTCGAGCGCAGCCTTTGAGGTCGAATAGAGGCCGCGATAAGGGCGCATATTGTGCGCGGCCCCTGACGTTATGAATACTGCGCGGCCAGCGTCGGAGCGCCGCAGCAGCGCGTCCATGGCGCAGATCAGCTGCCAATTGGCGGTGACGTTGACCTTGATCACCTCATCCCAGTCCTTAAGGGGGATGTGGTCAAGCGGCGACGAGGGACCCGCAATGCCGGCATTGCCGACCAGGATGTCGAGGCGGCGGTAGCGCTCGCCGAGCGTTCCCGCGAGTCGGGCGAGCCCTTGGAAGTCGGTGACATCGAGGGGAACCAGCGTGGCACTGCCCCCGGCTGCCCGGATGGCATCATCGAGCTCCTCCAGGCCGCCGACGGTGCGGGCCACCGCCACCACATGCGCGCCGGCCTTCCCAAGCGCCCGCGCGGTCGCGGCCCCGATGCCGCGCGAAGCGCCGGTGACGAGGGCAATGCGGCCGGACAAAACGCCAGCGCTCAACTCGCCTCCGCCAGGAGTGACAGTTGTCGCGGTGCGGTGTCGGCGCGGTCGGTGAGCGGGGTCGGATAGTCGCCGGTGAAGCAGTGGTCCGTGAATTGCGGGCGCAGCGGGTCGCGGCGTTCCTCGCCCATGGCGCGGTAGATGCCCTCGACAGACAGGAACGCGAGAGAGTCGGCGCCGATGATCTCGCACATCTCCGGGATGGTGTGATTGGCGGCGAGCAGCTTGTCGCGCTCGGGGGTGTCGATGCCGTAGAAATCCGGATGGGTGATCGGCGGCGAAGCGATGCGGAAATGCACTTCCGCAGCGCCGGCTTCGCGCATCATGCGCACGATCTTCACCGACGTGGTGCCGCGCACCAGACTGTCATCGATCAGCACGATGCGCTTGCCCGCCACGACCCAGCGGTTGGCGTTGTGCTTGAGACGCACCCCGAGTTCGCGGATCGACTGGGTCGGCTCGATGAAGGTGCGGCCCACATAGTGGTTGCGGATGATGCCCATCTCGTAGGGAATGCCGGCAGCCTGGGCATAGCCGATTGCCGCCGGCACGCCCGAGTCGGGCACAGGTACCACAACCTCGGCCGCGGCGGGCGCCTCGGCGGCAAGCTCCATGCCCAGTCGCCGGCGGATCTGGTAGACGCTGCGGCCGCCAACAACGGAGTCTGGCCGCGCGAAATAGATGTATTCGAAAATGCACGGCCGCGCTCGCATCTGCGGAAACGGCCGCAGCGATTGCGCGCCCTCCTCGGAGAACACCACGACCTCGCCGTTCTCGACATCGCGCACATAGCGCGCCCCGATGATATCGAGCGCGCAGGTCTCTGAGGTCACGATCGGGCAGCCGCGCAGTTCGCCGATCACCAGGGGGCGGATGCCGAGTGGATCGCGGGCGCCGATCAGCTTCTTGTTGGTCAGCGCCGCCAGCGAATACGCGCCTTCGATCTGGCGCAGCGCGTCGATGAAGCGGTCGATGAAGCGCCTGTGGCCGGAGCGCGCCAGGAGATGCAGGATCACCTCCGTGTCGGTGGTCGACTGCATGATCGCGCCGTCGCGCACCAGCTGGCGGCGAAGCGTGAGCCCGTTGGTGAGGTTGCCATTGTGGCCGACCGCGAAGCCGCCCGCATTGAGCTCCGAGAACAGCGGCTGGACGTTGCGCAGGATGGTTTCGCCAGTCGTTGAGTAGCGCACATGCCCGATCGCGATGGAGCCGGGCAGGCGATCGATGACCTCGCGGCGGGAGAACGTGTCGCCCACCAGGCCAAGCCGGCGCTCGGAATGAAAGCGGCAGCCGTCATAGGTTACGATCCCTGCGGCCTCCTGTCCGCGATGCTGGAGCGCATGCAGGCCGAGCGCCGTGATCGCGGCGGCGTCCGGATGACCGTAGATGCCGAACACGCCGCACTCCTCGCGGAGCCGGTCGCCGCCATCCGGCCGCCGGTCGTCGCTGCAGAGTTCCTGGGGCAGATCGTCGCCTGCGCGGTCGCAGTCGGAAAGGCTGTCGGCCAGCTGAGGGTCCATCATCGGTCCTCCATCGATGCCGCTGTCTTTTAACCGATTCAATGTCGTTTCGTCACGCGATCGTCACGCTCTGCGCAACGAAAGTTGCTCCGTCGCCAAAAGGCAACATTCCTCTTGCAACCATCGGATGTTGCTGTGCAACCAACCGGTTGGTTCCCGTTACGTGGCCGAGCTTATCCCGAACTGCGTCTTGACGGGTTTTGTCGGGCCGTGCCGCCGCCCTCACGCCGGGGGCTCGCAGTCCTTTTGCTTCCGGTACCGCGAGTACCAGGCTTCGATGTCAGGCGACATTGATATAATGTCGTCACGCAGGTTCTTCAGCACAAAAAGCGATTTTGCGTTAGCGATCCACCCGGGTTGCGATTTCGGCTGGAACCAGTCGTAGAACGCAAACATCACCACCACTATGAGCAGCCCCCTCGCCATCCCGAATAAGAAACCCAGGGTGCGGTCAAGCGCGCCGATGCGGCTGTCGAGGCTCCTGTCAGAGATCTTTACCGTTACGACCGACACGATGATGAGCGTACCGATGAACGCCACCGCGACTGTCCCGCCAGTCACCGCGTAATCGTTCCAGGTGCTGAAATAGCCCTTCGTGTAGGGCAGCAGCTTGGTATAGGCCAAGAAAGCCGCGCCCGCCGCGGCACCCCATCCCGCGATCGACAGGATCTCGCGGATGAGCCCGCGGACCATGGCGAGCATTCCGGAGATAAACATCACGACAATGAGAAATATATCGAGATACATCGGTGGTCTTTGCTACGGCAGCCGGTGTTTGGGTTGGCCGTCTCTAGGTGTATAGCGGCCGGCGGAAGCCTCGTCACCCGCCTTTTACGGGCTGGGGAAGACGCGGCGAGTGGTCGCCTTTGAGCCCATCTGGAAGAGGATCGGGCCATGTGACAAGTGACCTGCGCAGAGGTAGGGACCCCGACACGCGATGACAAACCGGGCGACCACACGGGGGCGCTCGGGTCACCCGACAGCGCTGGCCTATGGGGGCTGCGGCTCGGTGGCCCGTTTGGGGGCGATCTTTTCGACCATATCGATCAGCGGGCCGACCGCCGTGAGGGCCATGCCGGCATCACCCGCTTCGTTGCGTGCCGTCTCCGGCATGAAGGCGCGGATGAAGCCCAGCTTTTGCGCCTCCTTGAGCCGGGCCGTGGCCTGCGCCACCGGCCGCACCATGCCAGACAGCGAGATTTCCCCAAAAAAGACCGCGTCGGAAGGCAGTGACGCGTTGGCGAGCGAGGACACCAGCGCCGCGGCGGCCGCAAGGTCGGCGGCCGGCTCGTGGATGCGCAATCCGCCGGCGACATTCAGGTAGACGTCGTGGCCCGACAGCCGCACGCCGCAGTGAGCCTCCAGCACGGCAAGCACCATGGCGAGGCGGTTGTGGTCCCAGCCCACCACGGCACGGCGCGGCGTGCCGAGGATGGTCGGCGCCACCAGCGCCTGCATTTCCACCAGCAGCGGCCTCGTCCCCTCGATGCCCGCGAACACGGCCGTTCCGGGTGCGCCGAGATCGCGCTCCGACAGGAACAGCGCCGACGGGTTGGCGACCTCCCGCAGGCCGCCGCCGGTCATCTCGAACACACCGATCTCGTCGGTGGGGCCGAAGCGGTTCTTCACCGCCCGAAGGATGCGGAACAGGTGGGCGCCTTCGCCTTCGAATGACAGCACGGCGTCCACCATGTGCTCGACCACACGGGGGCCGGCGATCTGACCGTCCTTGGTGACATGACCGACGAGGATGACAGCGGCACCCGAACGCTTGGCATAGCGGATGAGGAGCTGGGCTGAGCCGCGCACCTGGCTTACGGTGCCGGGGGCTGATTCGATTTGATCGGTCCACATGGTCTGGATCGAGTCCACCACGACGAGGCGCGGCGTCGCCCCCTCGGAGAGCGTGGCGACGATGTCCTCGACCGCGGTTTCGGCGGCAAGCTCGACCGCCGCCTGCACGAGCCCTAATCGCTCGGCCCGAAGCCGGACTTGCGCGACCGCTTCCTCGCCGGAAATATAGACGGCGCGGTGGCCAGCGCGGGCGATGGCGGCGGCAGCCTGGATCAGGAGCGTCGATTTGCCGATGCCCGGATCACCGCCCACGAGGAGCACGGACCCGCGCACGAATCCGCCGCCGGTGACGCGATCAAGCTCGCTGAGGCCGGACGGCGTGCGCGGGGCATCATCGGCCGCGCCGGCCAGTGGATGGAGCATGAGCGGCCGGCCCTTGCGATAGGGCTTGCCGGGGATGGCGGCCGCCGGCGTCGAGCTCGTCTCCTCCGCGATGGTGTTCCATGCGCCGCACGAATCGCACTTGCCCTGCCAGCGACCAAACACGGTGCCGCAGTTCTGGCAGACGAAGGCGGGGGCGCGGCGGGACATGGGGCGCGGTGAGGGCGAGGCGAGCAGCGAGGAGTCATTATAATAGGCCGTAAACTTGCGGCAAATCCCTCAAACGCGTGCGGCGATAAAGCTCGACTCGGCACCAATCTGCCGGGTCTGATCCGCCAACTCGTCCGGAGAAAATTGAAGGATTATCGTTGTTGTGCGCTATGCGCAGCAAACCGCTACCCTCGGTTCGCACGCGGCGCTGCGGTCACAGCGATGACAAGGATGATTGGCCGGCTCCACGGGTTGAACCTTGTGTGTGCGCCGTGCAACTATGTAGCGACGCGCCGCTGATGGCATTTCCCGGACCCTTCCCTATTCTCCCGCGCATGCGGGCGAGGATCGGGAGGGGAGGGCGCTTTCCAGGTATGCGCCGCACAGCAAATATGCGCCGCGCAGCAAAGAGGTCGGGTATGAAACGCTACTTCGCCGCGCTGTTGGCGACCTGCGCCGCCGTGGGTTGGGACGCAGGGGGCTCGTTGTCGCGAGCCAACGACACGTCGGCGGAGCTGGCGGTGGGCGGGCTCGTCTTCACTAAGAACGCGGACGTTTCGATCGAATCCGAAGACCTCACGGTTACGCCGGACAATGTCACAGTGCGCTATGTGTTTCTCAACCAGAGCGCCAGTCCGGTCACCCTCACAGTCGCGTTCCCGTTGCCGGATATCGACCTGGCGGACGGGGCCAACATCGCATTCCCGACCGGCGATCCGGTCAACTTCGTCGGTTTTTCCACCAAGATTGACGGCAGGCCAATCAACTTCACGGTCAATCAGCGGGCGACGCTCGAGGGCAAAGATGTTACGGCGACGCTGCGTGACATGGGGATTGCGCTGTTACCCCTCGGCGTTCGCCAGCTCAAGATCAACGAACTGCCGCAGCAAACCCGCGATCGCGCCGTCGCAGCGGGCCTCCTCGCCCAGTCCGGCACCAACGACAAGGGAGAGCCGCTCTATGAGCCGACCTGGACGCTGAAGACCTCGGTGGTGCGCCAGCAGGCGTTTCCACCCGGAAAGCCGGTAACGGTGGAGCACCGCTACCGCACCAGCGTCGGCTTGAGCTTCGATTCGGTGCTGCGCCAGGGGCTGCGCCAGAAGAAGGGACTCGAATCGGAAGTCCAGCGCTACAAGACGAATTACTGCATCGGCGACGATTTCCTGCAGTCGATCGACAAGCTTGCCGGCGCCGACGAGGCCAACAAGGCCAGGATCGTGGAAAGGCGAATCAGCTACGTGCTAAAGACCGGTGCCAACTGGGCCGGCCCGATCAAGTCCTTCCATCTTGTCGTCGACAAGGGCCAGCCCGATCGCATCGTCAGCTTCTGCGGCGACGGCGTTAAGAAGATTTCCCCGACCGCGTTCGAGATGCGGGCGAGCGATTTCACGCCAACCCGTGACCTCAGCATCCTCATCGTGGGCCGCAGATAAGGTCGCCCCCCGCACCCCGTCGATTCAATGTGAGCCGCCGGTCCGAGCGGCTTAGCATCGTGCAGCAACGGTTTCAGGCTGATTGGCGACCCTTGTGGCCGCCCAGTCGCGGCGAACGCGGCGGTGCCAACTGGGCGACCATCGCCGCCCGTGCGGCCACCAATGCACGGGCACGCCTTACGCTCAGAAGCCAGCCCCGAGGGTACGTCCTGAAGAAATATTGGTCGCGTGCGGGGGCTCGGCGTCGACAAGGGCCAGCACGATCACATCGTCAGCTTCTGCGGCAACGGCGTTAAGAAGATTTCCCCGACCGCGTTCGAGACGCGGGCAAGCGACTTCACGCCAACCCGTGACCTGAGCATCCTCATCGTGGGGTCGCAGATAAGGTCGACCCCCGCACCCCGTCGATTCAGGTTGAGCCGCCGGTCCGAGCGGCTCGCAGCAACGGTTTCATGCTGATTGGCGACCCTTGTGGCCGCGCTGTCGCGGCGAACGAGGCCGTGCCAACTGGGCGACCGTCGCGGCCCGTGCGGCCACCAATGCACGGGCACGCCTTACGTTCAGAAGCCAGCCCCGAGGGTACGTCCTGAAGAAATATTGGTCGCGGGCTCGGCGGGTTTGGCTGGCTTTTCGGCGACTGCCGGTCGTGTCACTTCTTTGCTACGGTATGGGCGGCTCGCCACCGGAGGCGCCGGCTTGCGTTCGGGCGGGCAGACGTCCTTGCGCAGTTGCTTAAGCTCGTCAACGAACTCGTCGGTGATGTCGACCTCGACGATGGGCTTGCCGATGTGCTTCCAAAAGGACTTTACGGCATTGCGGGTTGCGTCATTGAGTTGCCCGTCGGGCCTACCGTTGAAGCAACCAAGGCGGGTGAGTTCGCTCTGGGCTTGGCGAATCTGCTCCGGGTGATTTGTCTTTGCGACCGGCGGCTCGGCAACCGCGCCAGGCGGCGTCGTCACGGGAGGCGGCATATTCTCCGCCGGGGCGGCAGGGAGAGCGGCAAGCGCCGCTGTGATCATTGGCTGGAGGGCCTTGCAGCCCGCTTCAATCTCGAACTTCGCTAATTGTTCGCGCGCCGCAGCGCCAGCGGCCTCAAGCTCTTTTAATTTCGCTTCCTCGTTGCTGCAGTTCTCTTCGATGCGCTGGCGCTCCAGATCGGCCTGCTGCTGTTGACGCAAAGCTTCTTGACGCTTCTGTTCTTCACGCTGCTGCACGGCGTCGGCGCGCTTCTGGTCTTCCTGCTGCTGGCGCAGGGCCTCCTGGCGCTTCTGGTCTTCCTGCTGCTGGCGCAGGGCTTCCTGGCGCTTCTGGTCTTCCTCTTTTCGTTTCTGCGCCGCCAGTTGCTCGTCCCGCAGACGCTCTTCCGCCTCGCGCCGCAACTTCTCTGCCTCGCGAGCCCGGCGAGTGTCCTCTTCACGTTCGCGGGCAAGGCGCTCCAGCAGTTCGAGCCGGTTGCGCGCGATGATGGCGTAAGGCGACGAGGGAAACTTGTTTACGAAATCGCGCAACGCCGCCACGTCGTCCTGGCCCTTGATGCGGTCCCAGACGATGCGATCGTTTTGGTTGAGGTAATATTCTGATAGCAGGGAGATAGTGGTCTCTGGTCGCTGGCGTCCGCCAGTCTGGGCGTTGACGTCGGCGGCAACGCGGCGGAACATCATCTCGATTTCAAGGCCCGGCTCCTGGAGACGCCGCAGCAGAGCCGACGTAAACGGGCTGTTGCGACCTTGTCCGTCCTGAGCGACCTCATCGGCGGCGGTCGCGTAGGCCACCACCATCCCCTGGGCCTTGTCGATACGTGCAAGGCCGCGGGTGGTGGCCATCGACCTCGCGGCGCCCGCGACGGCTTTCTGCAGGCGATCGGCCAGCGGATTATTCCGGCAGGCGTCAAGAATCATGATCTTGACGCCGTTGGCGCGGTCGAGCGCAGCGGTCACGTCCTGGAGGCCGACCGTCTGGTAACGCACACTGATATCGTCCTCCAACTCGGCGTCGGTCGGCATCAGGTAATTGCGGCCCTGGAACTGCATGGCGTGGCCAGCATAGAAGAATAGGGCGGAGTCGGCGTCCGTCGCCCGCCGTGCGAAATCAGCGAGCGCAAGATCCATGTCGCGTTTCGAGGCGTCGACCGCGGTTTTCACCTCGAAGCCGAGGCTCTTGAGAGCCGTTGCGATGTCCTCAGCGTCGTTGCGCGGGTTGGCCAACGAGATATTTCCGGACTTGTAATTGGCATTTCCCACCACAAGCGCGACGCGGCGCTCCGCCCAGGCATCAACGCTTGCGCCAACCACCACAAAGGCAACGGTGGCGGCCGTGGCGACCAGCGAAAGCAGCTTGTTCATGATGGCCCGCTGGAGGCGACGAGAAAATGACTCTCTCAAAAGGCACCTCCTCCACGACCGATAATATCTCGAAATCACCACAAACGCAACAAAACTGCGAACATTCCCCACTTGGCCAGCCGCATGGCCGCTGCCACGGGACACGAGCGTAAAAGTCGCCGCCAGGGTCGCGTTGCGCATTTGTGTGTCGCTCCGGTCCGCGGCCCCTCCGCGTGCGGCGGGTGGGCTTCATCAAGGACGAAGGGTCCCGTCGAATTGGTTAGCGCGGGGACGGCCCTGGTTCAAACGGCGCAGCGGGAAAGTTTAGCCTGGAGCAGTGCCTGCCAGAGGGGCAAGCTATTTCGCCCGGCCCTTCTCAAGGAGGAAATACTTCGCGCTGACGTTGAGCGCTAGGCCGCCCTGCGATGCTTCGGCGAGGACCTGGGGAAAGACCTGGTCGGCGCGCAGTCCATTGGGCGGTAAACTCAGTGCTTTCAACGGCTTTGACGATGCGATGGCGAACACCAGTTGCGGCCCGGGTGGTCCAGGGGTCTTGTCTAACTTGATGGAGAAGGTCATGGTGCGGCTGGCCGCTCTAAGATGCTCGGTGGCGTTAAGGACGTATCCATCGTCGGTGATCAGCAAGAGTTCGACATGTCGGTCGCCAAACTCGGCGACGGAGCCCGTCAGCACCGCGGGGTCCTGGTTCAGTCCCGCCCTGTCAATGTCGAGCCGGGGCGCCGTACCGGGTTGATTCCTAGTTCGAAAGAGAAAATTCACCGCGGGGCACTGCTCCGCCGTGACCTGGTGCAGGCCGATGGCGGCCTCGAAATTAAACTGGCGCTGGAATTCGTAGCTGAGAACGTCGAAGGGCGCGACAGAGCTGCCCAAGCCGTCAACGTCGCGGCTCCTCGGGTTGTCGCTTAGCCGTTCAGGTGTAATGAAAAAGCAATCGCCGCCGTCGTAGGCAGTGAGGAACTCGGTCGTGCGTTCCAGATGAGCAGGCGGGATTTCCGTTTTGCGTCCGTCATCGGTTTTGCCTGCGTCGTCGGTCGGCTTGCCGTTGGACGGGTCGAGGCCTGGGGGTGGGGGCGGCGTCGCAACGGGTGGCAAGATCAAATCTTTAGCGAAATAAAACCCGACGCTTCCCACACCCAGGAACAGCGCTAATGCGACAGCAATCTTTGTCAGCTGCCGGTCGCGCGCTGCTGCCGGCGCCGCTCGCCTGTCCGCTTGTCCGCGCTCGCGCGCCGCGGCGCGGCCGGCCGTGGCCCGCGCTTGAGGCTCCAGCCGCCATGCCGCCACGGCGGCCATCGACTCGGGCCGATCCACCGGGTTCGGCTGCAGCATCCTTTCGAGGAGCGGGCGGAAACGTGGCTCGAGCTCCCGCAGATTCGGTATGACGCGCCGCTTTTCCACAACTTCGAGCGGGCTACCCCCCATGTTGATTGGCCGTCCAAGAAGACACTGCGCCAACACCAGCCCAAGACTGTAGATGTCCGACTTTGCGGTAACGTCGCCGCCGAACAGGCCGAGTTGCTCCGGCGAAACGTAGTTGTATTTGCCAGCGAATCCGCTGCCGATGATGGTGGCGTCGCCGACGCGGGTCGATCGCGCAATGCCGAAATCGATGATCTTGGCTTTGGCCAGATCGCCGGCGGGAATGAGCACGTTGTCGGGGGAGAGATCACGGTGCACGATCCCGTGCTGGTGGGCGGCATTGAGGCCCGCGGCGAGACGCTCCTTAAGCACGCAGACCGCCTCCAAGCCGAGCGGCCCGCGCTGCAACAGCTCGGACAGCGGCTGCCCGTCCACGAATTCCATGGCGAGATAATGCCGCCCCGTCCCCGGATCATGCGAGAATATGTAGTAGCGCACGATCGCTTCGTGGTGGATGTAATGTAGCGCCGAGGCTTCCTTTCGAAACAGCGCCAGCGCCGTCGCGTTGTCACCGAGGTCGGTGCGCATCACTTTGATGGCGACCGGATCGCCGGTTTCGATCGCGTGGCCGCGATAGATTTCGCCCATGCCGCCGGATGCGATGCGCCCCTCGATCTCGTAGATGCCGTTCAGGCGCGTGCCAGGCGCGAGGCCCAAGGTCTCGGCGATATAGAGGCGCGTCGGTTCGGCGGAATAGCTGTCCGACATCGGCGACTACTCCCAGATGTGGCGGCTTGCCCTCGGCCTACCCGGCGGCTCCCGCCAAAGCCTTCCCTCACGAGCGGGGGAGGGGAGGGTAGGGTCGGCGGACAGCCAGGGAGGGCGCGTGGTCGCCGCGGCGGGATCGAAACGGACCGCCACCACGGTAACATTGTCGACCGCTCCGCGATCGAGCGTCAGGTCAACCAGGAGATCGCACCCTTTTTGAGGGGAGTTTTCGCCTGCCAGCGTCAGGATCTCCTTGTCCTCGACATGGGCCGTGAGGCCGTCACTGCAGATAACGAAGGTATCTCCAGGCTCCAAGCAGCCGCCTTTGATCTCGAGCTCCGGATCGTCGCTGACCCCGATCGCCCGCGTGATGACGTTGCGATGGGGCCAGGTGCGCGCCTCCTCGGCGGTAAGCCGGCCCTCGGAAACAAGCTGCTGCACTTCCGTATGATCGACCGATATTTGCTCGATCCGATGCTGGCGAAGTCGGTAGATCCGGCTGTCGCCTGACCACACGCAGGCGTAGTCGCCGTCGAAAATAAGCAAAACTGCAACGGTGGTGCCAATGAGCGCGCCGCGTTCTTCGCCGAGTTGTTTGAGACGGCTGTTCGCGCGGATGATGTGCTGCTCGCAGTTTGCCAATAATTCGGCCGCCGTCGCCGGAGCTGCGACCGCAGCGAGTTCCTCAACGAGGATGCGGCTCGCGATTTCGCCAGCCGCATGGCCGCCCATGCCGTCGGCTACAGCCCATAAGCCGAGC
>JASHYD010001402.1 GCA_030043175.1 Xanthobacteraceae bacterium
GCGTGTCGAGCAGCGATTGAATCACCTCGGTGTGCAGCTTGCTGATGTCCGCTTGCAGCCACGCCCGGCCGGTTTCGAGAAAACGGTCCGGCTCACTCGAGTAGTTGTAGCTTGGCGGCAAATCCTGAATGGTTTGATTGGTGAAGGAAGATTCGGGATAGCCGTAATGATGCTCGATCGTCGAAGCGCCTTCGCTAGCGACGTTCACTGCGTTCATGGGATACACGCCGTCCTGCCCGATGTGCACGGCCACGCCCATCCCGTTCTTCCGCGCCTGATCCGCCAACGCATGAAATACGTCTGGCCATAGCCCGGGCTTTCCCCTCACCTTGATGCCGTCTACGCCCAGCGAGTGCCATTCGTCCACGATCTGTCGCGCGCCCTCCGCATTCGAAAAGCGCGCATCCTCGACCTGTCCCCAAAACGGATACACATACATGCGCGGCGCAACGATCTGGTTCGCGGCGATTTTCTGTTTCTCGGCGACCATTTCTTTCGGATCGTCGCGCCCAACATTAAAAGTCCGAATCGTCGTTACACCATGTCCGAGATACAGCTTATAAATGTAGTCGGCAGGCACATCTTTGCTGGTGTTGATGTGCGTGTGCACGTCAATCAGGCCCGGCATTACGTACATGCCGTTGCCTTCGATCACGCGGTCCGGCTGCTTCGCTTTGGCCGCGGCAGCTTTTTCGTCCTCAGACCGGCCACGCGCAATCGCGTCCGTCTGGGCAATCCGCTTGATGCGGTTGCCCTCGATGTAGATGTTGACCGGTCCAAACGCCGGCGCCCCCGACCCGTCAATCACCGTCACATCGCGAATCTCCAGCGTCCCATAGGGCCCGCCTTGCTCGGGGTCAATTCCGGCGTTCTGCGCGAAAGCGTTCTGTTGCGCCAGTAGCGCACAAAAGCAAACTGCCGCGTAAACTACCGCCCGCGCCGCCAGCGGCCAGACCGATGCGCCCCCGAGCCCCGCAATGAATTCGCGCCGTCTTCTCATCTGCATCCTCAAGGTTCAAAAATTGGGGAGTGGAGTAGTCGCAATTTAGCACGCCCCGGTGGTCTAGTCCCGTGACAGAGTCACAACGGGCATTGGTCGTACTGATCGGCCGGTGGTGCCTGCGGTGCCTCGCCCTCCTGGCCCCATCGACAGTCTGGCGACCTACGCGGTCGTGCAGCTCAAGACCGCTCGATAGAGGCCGCCGGCATTGGCCACATGGCCCACGCCGGGCCGCTCCGGCTCGCTTGGTCGCGGCTGTGCGACAATACGATTGCTGAGAGTTGCAGCACATAACGCCGTGCACGACGGCGAGCATTGCTTGCCGACTATGAGCTGGTTATTACTGATAACCATCGCAGCATAATCGGAGAGATCACTCATGCCCCTTACCAATGCCGAGAAGCAAGCGAGCTGGCGCGAGCGTAATCTGAAAAACGAAAACGGCACCAAGTTGCGCGCTCAGTTCATTTTCGACGCCAGCACCAAGGCGCAGCTCAAGCGGATCGCCTGTCATAATGGTTGCTCGGTAACGTCTCTCATCAAGGAGTGGGCGGCGAGCGCTGAGCGCCGGATCACTCATCAGCTCTCGGGCAAGGCGCGAAAGCAATATTACGAGGCCGAATAGGCGAATCGTCGTCCGCCGCTCAAATTGGACGCGCGGTTTTGCGCCTCCAGCTTGTATGGGGCTTTGTTTGTCAAAGTGCTGCCCCGCGATCAGGTGGTCGGACGTGCGAGAACCCGAGGGGAGCCTGTCATTGGTTCGCGCGCGATCAAATGCGAACCACCCGATAATTTTGCTGCGGCAAGAAGCAAGCGGCACAAGCCCATTGACTTGCGCTTTTACGAGCTGCGCGGCACCTCGGCAAGACAATACGCCACGCCGCGCCTTACCTTGCCGAAGGCTTGATCCATCGGCCGTCATAAGACGACCAGGCGAGCCGCAGTAGATCGCCTTCGCGCTGTCGAGTATGCAGGCCGATGAGCAGTGCGCGGCGCATTTCGAGCGGAACGACCCTCATGAATGCAGCAATGTGCTCGGGCAACCATATGATTTCGGAACGATCATTATGGTAGAGGCACTTGAGCCAAGCAGATGGTTGGCGACAATTTCCCCGCGATCGGTCGCCCATGTGACCATAGCCGAAATCGCAGACAGACGATTGTCCGCCTTGCGCTCTCTTGACGTTCGTGCGATCGACCCGCGCCAATCCAGGAATTCCTTTCTGACGTGCGGGTCGTCGAGCGAACTCGACTCCTGCGGCCGGAGCATGCGCCCGCGTATAAGCTGTCGGCTGACGTGCGGCTCCACGCTGGCGACAGGACAACTTCTGTGATGGCTGGAGTGCGGGATTAAAACTGTGCGTCAGTTTGCTCCAATGCGTTTTGAATTTCACTGAGCTGTTAGAGGATTGCCCCCGCGCAAGGCAGATGCAACATTTGGGGTTCGCGAATTGGGAAACCTGACCTGTGAATGAGATGGATCTCACAGCGCTTGATCTCGGGCTTCGCGGCGCGGCAAGTGGTTTGTTCCTGATGATGGTGCTTGTGCTGCTGCGGCTTCGGCCCACCAGACACATAATCCTTGGCATTGCGTTGACAGCCGGGTCCGCGGCTTATGCGGTCGCGACCGCCCCGTTCGTCCCGCAGTCATTGTGGCGGTGGATGCTGCCGATCCTGTGCACGCTACCCGTCATCTTCTGGCTCTGGGCGCGAACGACATTCGATGACGATTTCATCCTAAAGCGCTGGCATGGCGCCTTGTGGCTGACCGTCCTCGGCATCGGATTCTCCATGTCGTTCGCCTGGACGAGTTGGCCGGCGCTCGAAAGGAGCGGCGCTAAAACTTTGTCGGTCGTAGCCCTGGTGCTGACGCTCTCCGCCGCAGCACAGACGGTCGAGACCTGGCGCGCCGATCTAGTCGCCCGGCGGCGTCGGCTGAGGATCGCCGTCCTTGTGATGAGCCTTCTCTTCATCGCCCTTGACGCCGGATCGAGCCTCATCTCGGTCCCCATTACAGAACGGGGCACGCGCGGCAGCCTTGCCGTCGCACTCATCCTGTTTGTGCTGGCGACGTTAGCCGGCTGGAGCCTTTTCGGTGCGAAAGCAATCGCTTCCGTGATGCCAGCGACGGCGCCAACAGCATCTGGCAAGAGCCGTGGCGAAGCTCAAATTTCAAACCGTGACAGCGATGATCGCGACTCGATTGTCCCGATTCTGCTGCGCCGCCTAGTCAATCTGATGACCGTGGAGCGCATTTACCGGCAGGAAGGTCTCTCCATAAGCGGGCTGGCAGCTAAGCTCGACCTGCCAGAATACCGGCTCCGGCAATTGATCAACGAAAGGCTGGGCTATCGCAACTTCAACGCGTTCCTCAACCGCTACCGTATCGACGAGGCGAAGGCCGCGCTGTCCGACCCGAGCCAACGGGAGGTCCAGGTGCTGACTATCGCATTGGACGCCGGTTTCCAGTCGATCGGACCGTTCAATCGCGCCTTCAAGGCTGATACCGGTATGACGCCGACCGAATTTCGGCGCCACACAGCCTCGTCCGGTCGCGAGCCGCTGCATCGCGAAGCAACGACAACTTTAAAATCGGCCAATCCCGCTGAGAAATCGGCTAGCCGAATTCTGGATCGGGCAAGACGGCATTAGCGCAGTCGGGCAGAAAAGTCATGGATTCTCACTCGAATCGAGGACTGCCATGCCCAGCGTGACCAACGTCCACCCCACTGCAGAACGGCCGCACGCCCTTGACGCGCTCAGGGGTATGCCCGCGGCCATTTCGTTGGCAACCCCGCCGCCGCTTCCATCGCGTGATCGAGCAGCGAAATGTTGGCCTCGATGCCGTGCGCGCAGCGATTGTGCTACTCGTAGTGTTCCACCATATGGCCATTACCTACGGGGCGAACGGCCTCTGGTACCACCGCTAGGTCATGCCGGACGGGGGTCCGGGCTCGAAGCTGCTCACCCTGATGTGCTCGGTTGACCAAGCCTTTTTCATGGGTATCAACCAAGTCTTGTGAGCAATCGGACCCGCCTTATAAGACGCGCGATTAACGGCGTCGGTCTTGCGATTCCGAGCCAACGCTGTTCGATGATCGTCGGCTCGTCCGGCAACGGGGCGCGATACCGAAGCCAAAGGCCAAGGACCATGAACAGAGGACGTCTCTTGCCGATCCTCCCCAGCCTGCCCTATGGCGATCGGCGCTCGCCCGAGTCGCCTGCTCGGCTGGCCGTCGGAAGGTCTGTCCCGGCGTCCGCGAAGGTGACACCATGCCCGGCCCGTTGACCATTCTGCAGCATTCGCCCTGGTGGATCTATCCCTTGCTTTTGCTTCTCGTGTGGTTCGGCGTGCGGGGCATGCGCCCCCGCAGCTTGCCGATCTGGCGACTTGCGATCGTCCCCCTGGTCTTCATCGGTTGGGGCATCGTATCGATTCTGTCGCGACCCACGACCTCCGGCGGCTTGATTGCGGACTGGTTGGTATGCGCTGCCGTTGGCGCCGGCATCGCGTGGTTCAGCACCCGGCGCATGACGGTGGCGATCGACTCCTTGCGCGGGAACGTGACGTTGCAGGGCAGCATCGGACCGCTGGTTCGGAACTTACTGGTCTTCGCCATGAAATATGCCGTCGGCGTCGCGATGGCCTTGCTGCCGACGCGCCGGGCCGAGATCGCTGTCCTTGACATCGGCGTCTCCGGCGCCATGGCGGGTTATTTTCTTGGATGGCTTGGCCGTATGATCGGAACTTTACCTCTATGGAAACCTAAAGGTCTGTCTCGTTTATCAGCGTCGCATTGAGTGGCTACCAGCGCACCTACTCTCCGGCGGTCAGGGGGACAATAGCGCGATTTCAGGACGAAACAGGCTCCCGGCGTTGAAGGCGCGCGTAGGAGGCCGCGCGCTAACTCGAAGCTTCGACCAGCTCTTTTTCCACCCAGTCGCGATCAGCCACTTGCATTGCATAGAGTTGTTCCAACTGATCCAACAGCTCCTTAGCGGCCGAAGCGTTATGACCGTCACGCTCTCGTTTGGCGACGATCTCACGTTGCAGGACTATAAGTCCCTCGGCTTCGGCAACGTGCCGCGTAGCCTGCGCCAGAAGGTTCAATATTGCGGTCCGGTCCATGGGCTCTGTCCGGGCAACGCGCAATAGCTTCCCGCCGTTCCCGTCAGGGTATTGCGTGTTATGTTGTTCGGCCTTCAATCGCGCGCGCTAATGTCGTGGGCTAATGCGCTCTTGAACGAGCAAAAAACGCAGACTTCCGGGCACTACCGGCACAGGTCGGAGCGCAGGGCGATAGCCCGGCCGCCAACTCAGCAGGGCTTGAGACCAGCGCCGGCGACGAAATCACCCTCGATGAGGCGGGGCTCTGCCGCGCCGGCGGCGTTGCCAACAGGCGCCAAAAGGGGGTAGCTGACGGTTTTATCCATGTTGCCATGCAGGACATCGTCGACATTCTCCGTGATCGCGCTGTGAGTTGGTCGACGCTCGGGGAGACACTCGCCGTGTCGCGGCAGGCAGCGTGGAAGCGGTTCGGCGCTCCTCTCCAATGCACCATCGTATCCGGCGAGGGTCCTCAGCAAGGTTTCAGTCGGCCCATTATCACTGTCGCCACGGGCTGTCATCGGCCCCGGAGCACGCTTCTTAGAATTCTTATTTACGGGACCCCACGCCGACGACGCAACCGAGGAGGGGGCAATGGAACTGTTGCATAGACGATGTTGCGGTCTCGACGTTCACAAAGAGACTGTGGTGGCCTGCCTTCGCCTTGTATCCGATGGCAAGGTGACGACGGAGGTTCGTACCTTCCAGACGACCACGGCGGAGCTTCTGCGCTTGTCGGAGTGGCTGGCGGTCAACGGTTGCACGCATGTGGCCATGGAGGCGACCGGCATCTACTGGAAGCCGGTGTGGCACATCCTCGATGAAGGCGAATTTGAGTTGGTGCTGGCAAACGCCGCGCACGTGAAGAATGTGCCGGGCCGCAAGACCGACGTCAACGATGCCATGTGGCTGGCCGAACTGCTGGCGCACGGTTTGATCCGGGCGAGCTTTGTGCCTGATGCGCAAAC
>JASHYD010001403.1 GCA_030043175.1 Xanthobacteraceae bacterium
TCGACGCCTTCGTGGACGACAAGGATCCGAACGCCTACGAGAGGCTGGTCGACCGCCTGCTGGCGTCGATCGAATACGCCGAGCGCCAGACCACCATCTGGCTCGACGTCGCCCGCTACGCCGACACCCGCGGCGGCCTCAACGACAATGAACGCCCGATCTCCTACCCCTACCGCGACTGGGTGATCGGCGCGTTCCACCGCAACATGCCTTACGATCAGTTCGTCACTTGGCAGCTCGCCGGCGACCAGCTTCAGAACCCGACCCGCGAGCAGCTTCTGGCCACCGCCTTCCTCAAGGCCGGCCGTCAGGACTCCGAAGGAGGCTCGATCGACGAAGAATTCCGCATGATCAACGTGCACGAGCGCACCGAGCTGATCGGCAAGGACTTCCTCGGCCTGACCGTTGGCTGCGCCAAGTGTCACGACCACAAGTACGACGTGATCGCCCAGGCTGACTATTATTCGATGGCCGGCTTCTTCAACCAGATGGAGGAGGGCGGCTTGGCCTCGTTGAGCCGGGGCACACCGCGGGGCGCGACCCTGGAATGGCCAACCCCCTTGCAGTCCGAGAAGCTTGCCGAGGCCCACGCGATCACCGTGGCCAAGGAACAGGCCTATCAGAACGCGCTACGCGCTGCCCGGCAGAAGGCCGCAGATGCGCTCGCTGCGATGCCGGACGGCGAGCGCCCCGGCTTCCTCGAGGCGTCGATCAAGGCCGACACCCAGGCGTACTATCCGCTGGACAGCGGCTACACCGGTGACTTCTCGTCCATCTATGTGGAGCCGCCTACGCGGCTCTTGGGCATTCCGGTCGCAGACGAGAAGGCCCCCTTCGCTGGGATGTCCGGCGCCCAGGTGGTGACTTTCCTGCAGCAGAAGATCCTCGCCGACGTCCGGTCCGGCAAGCCGACCCCGATGCTCGGCCGCGGCCAAGCGGCTGCGGTGTCGCCCTTCGGTCGCCGCGCGGTGATGGCAGGCGACTTGGCGGCCATGCAGGCCGACCCGGACATGCCGCGCCTCGCCGCCCGCGAGGTCGAATGGGCCATGGAGCAGCTTATCGCTTCCGGCTACACCGACAACCGCCTGGGTATGGGCAGCTCCCGCATCACCGAGCGGCGCCTGCCGCAATGGGTCCACCCCGACGCGCTGCGATGGACCGACTCTGGCCTCGGCGACGGCAAGAACGCGTTCGTCAGCAATGTGAAGTTCGTGCCCGGCCATAAGGGTGAGGGCATCGCGCTGCGCGACTCGGTGTTCTCTGCCGACAAGTCGATCGGCATGTTCGAGCGCACCCAGCCCTATAGCCTGGACTTCTGGCTGAAGCTCCGGACCGATCCCTACGTCGACACCACCCGACCCAATGGGCCGTCGGCCTCGATCCTGTACAATAACGGCGGTATCGAAGGGCAGGGCTATGAGCTGAGCATAGCCAACGGTAGGCTGTCGTACAGCATCATCCATCTTGCCCCGCGCGAAATGCTGGAGGTCTCCACCAGCGAGAACATCCCGACCGGCCGCTGGGTCCACGTCACATCCACCTACGACGGCAACTCCAAAGCCGAAGGCATGCACCTTTACGTCGACGGCAAGGAGTGGCCCGTTCAGATCGACCACAACCAGCTCTCCCGCTCGTCGTTCCCGCAGGGCGCCAATAGCGGGTTCGCCAGCTATTTCGGCTTGGCCTCGGGGATCAACTTCAACCGTCCGGAACTGGTGGACGGAGCGCTCGACGAGCTCCGCGTCATCACCCGCGCTCTGACGCCGGTGGAAGTGGCTTATCTGCAGGATCCAAACGCAGCGGACGCCGTGCCGCCGCAGCAGGCCCGCGCCGATATGGCGCTGATCCTTGCCCAGAGGGACCCTGCGGTCCAGAAGGCGTGGCAGCAGCTCACTGACGCGCGACTCAATGAGCAGCGGGTCGAAACGCCGATCGGGCGCATCATGATCGCAGGCGATCAGCCGATCCCGCGCAAGACCTACGTGCTCGACCGCGGCGTCTACAATTCCTACCTGCAGGAAGTGAAGCCCCAGGCGATCCCGCGGGTGTTCCCGTGGACCGAGAAGCTGCCGCGCAATCGGCTGGGCCTCGCCGCGTGGCTATTCGACCCGCAGCATCCCCTCACCGCCCGCGTCTACATCAATCGCATGTGGCAGGGCCACTTCGGCAGCGGCATCGTCCAGACCGTGGACGACCTGGGGACGCAGGGCACAAACCCGACGCACCCGGAGCTGCTGGACTATCTGGCTGTTGAGTTCATCCGCTCGGGCTGGGACATCAGACACATGCACAAGCTGATGGTGATGTCCGCCACCTATCGCCAGAACTCCAACATCAGCGCCGAGAACCTCGAGAAGGATCCACGCAACTTCTTGCTGGAACGCGGCGCCCGCTTCCGCCTGCCGGCGGAGACTATCCGCGACGCCGCCCTGATGACCTCGGGCCTGCTCGTCAAGAAGGTGGGCGGCGACGCGGTCTTCCCCTACGCTCCGGACGCCATCTGGGAGGGCGTCGCCCAGGGCCAGGTGGTCTATCCGACCAATGTGCCGACCGAGGAGAACTACCGGCGCTCGCTGTATACCTTCATCAAGCGCAACGCTCCAGTGCCGAATCTCGTGCCGTTCGACATGTCCGACCGCCGCGACGCGCAGGTGGTCCGGCCCACCTCCAACACGCCACTGCAAGGCCTGGCGATGTTGAACGATACCCAATTCATGGAGACCTACCGCAAGCTGGCGGAGCGGGCGATCAACTCGTCTGCCAACTTGGACGAGCAGCTCATCACCATATGGCGCCTGGCGGTGCGCCGCCGTCCGGACCCCGCCGAGCTCGCGGCGACCAGGGCGTACCGGGCGTCGGAGCTCGCCCGCATGCAAGAATCGCCCGACGACGCAAAGAAGCTCATCGCCATCGGCTTGGCCGCTGCCGATCCTGAGGTTGACCCGGTTGAGCTCGCGGCCCTGACCGTCGTCACCGCCGGCGTGATGAACACACCCGACGCTTATACCCTGCGCTAGGAGGGCGACAATGAGCAAGAAGATCGAGATCGATCCACGCATACTCGCCAACCTGACCCGCCGGGCTGTGCTCAGTTCCAGTATGGGTCTCGGGATCATCGCGGCGTCCAAGCTCCTCGGAGGCAACCGATCCCTGGCGAAGGACGCGACTTCGGCCGGTGCGCCCAGTTCCCAATCCGGTCCCAACTTGGGCAAACTGACCACTGGTCATTTCCCGGCCCGGGCCAAGCGGGTGATCGACATCCACATGAAGGGCGCGGTGTCCCAGGTGGATACCTTCGACTACAAGCCCGAGGTCATCAAACGCCACGGGGAAGAAATACCGCCGTCCGTGAAAGGCAACGCCAAGATCTCGTCAATGTCCAACGGTCAGACCACGTTCCCGCTGATGGGTCCGCTGGTGCCATTCCGGCAATACGGCCAGTGCAGGCGCTGGGTGTCCGACCTGATGCCGCACATCGGCTCGATCGCCGACGAGCTGACCTTCATTCATTCGGTATGGACGCCGCAGGTCAACCACGATCCGGCGGACATCCTGATACACACCGGTTTCCAGCTGCCCGGCCGCCCTTCGGCGGGGGCGTGGGTCAACTACGCGCTCGGCACTGACAACGCGAACCTGCCGTCCTACGTGGTGATGAAGTCGCAGTTCCAGGGATCGGGCGTGGGCGCCACCCAGGCGACCTGGTCAGCGGGCTTCCTGCCCTCGAACCACCAGGGCGTAGAATTCCGCTCGGGTAATGAGCCTGTTCTCTACGTGACCAACCCCGACGGCATCAGCCGCGAGGGGCGCCGCGGCCAGATCGATTTCATCGACCAGCTCTCCCACTTTCAGTATCAGGTGAGCGGCGACCCCGAAGTCCTGTCCAAGATCGCGCAGTACGAGATGGCCTACCGGATGCAGGACTCGGTGCCGGAAGTCACCGATCTGAGCGACGAGCCGGAATACATCCTCAACATGTACGGCCCGCAGGTGCACCAGCCAGGCACCTTCGCCCGCAACTGCCTACTCACCCGCCGCCTGATCGAGCGCGGCGTGAAATATGTGCATTTGATTCAGGTCGGCTGGGACCATCACAGCAACATCGCGCGGCTCCATCCGCCGGATTGCTGGGCGGTCGACCAGCCCTCTGCTGCCCTGGTGATGGACTTGAAGCAACGGGGGCTGCTTGACGACACTCTGGTCACCTGGAAGGGTGAGTTCGGCCGGACGGTCTACGCCCAGGGCGGGATCAACCCCACTGCAGGGCGCGACCATCACGGTGGCAATTTCACCATGTGGATGGCGGGCGGCGGGACCAAGCCGGGGATCGCCTACGGCAGGACCGACGACTTCAGCTACAACATCGTGGAGGACCCGGTCGAGGTTCACGACGTGAACGCGACCATGCTCTACCTTCTCGGCATCGATCACAGGCAGCTGACATTCCATTACCAGGGCCGCGATTTCCGCCTGACCGACACGGGAGGTAATGTGATCCACGGCATCCTCGCCAAAGGTGCCGCTTGATGAAATTCATCTGGTTGATGGGCGTTTCCACGCCCGTTGGGCCTACTGAACCCGGGCGGTAGCGCCGGAAATTCTTGTCCGGCTCCGGGAACCGCAGTGGCGCCCCACCGGATCGCCGGGGCAATGAGCGCTGGTCTTCATGCGCGCCATCGAAGAGAGCTAACGGCGCTCGAAGCAATGGGCGGGTTGACGCTGGCAGCGGTCACTTGGCTGACCGCCATCTTGGTCTGGCCCCGGGTGGGCCGGCCGCGAGAATTGGACTTCGGCGGACATCTATCCGGGCGTAGTGCAGCCGGCCTTCGATCTGCACTGCTTGAGCCGCCACAACAATTGAGTCCGGCCGCTACCTACGAGCCCCTGACGAAAGAGGAGCTGGCTACCCCGAGGTGCTGACCGGCACAAATATTTCTGCCCTGCAGGTCCGCGCCCCTTCAGCCGGTCTACGACGTTGGTCGCTGCAAATTCCCCTCGGTGAAGATCTGCCTCCGGGCTCGGTTGTTTCGATCGGCGCATTCGTCGCCCTCGTTGCTTCATTAATGAGCAGACCCTGCCTTTATTCCCGCCGCTCGTGAGAAGCGGCTGATTAGGGGGGATGCGATCATCGTGGATTGGATGATCGTTCCTGGCTGCACGTCGTCGCCCCGATCAACTGGATCGGCCACGTTTTATGTCATCATTCGATCGGAGCTTGCAGAGCGGACAAGACCTGCAGGCGTGTCGGGAGGACTGACAAGTTCATGGTGGGTAGGGGCATCGGAATTGCATTCGCGGATGCTGATCACGCCAGCCAGCGTTGCCTATGAATTCTCAACGAAACAGCTGAGGACGGTAGGTGCCGCATGGATCGAGCCCCCCGGCATTTCGGTGCGCTCATCCCGGGTCACAAGGGTAGGGCCGACCAACAACGGCACGAAAGGGAGTAAAGCCGAGACATGACTGCGATGCTGATCCGACACGCGGAGGGTATCTTCACTGGCCTGCCAGGCGACGGGATGCGCGCCGCCGGGGCGATCCGCGTCGTTAACGGGCGGATCGGGGCGATCGGCGATCTCACGCCAGAGCCCGGCGAAGAGATCATCGACGCATCGGGCTGCGTCATCTATCCGGGTCTGATATCGACGCACCACCATCTGTTTCAGAGCATCCTCAAGGGTGTGCGCGCCGGCATGAATCTGCCGCTGATGGGCTGGTTGCGCTCGGTCCCGCATTCGTATTGGCACAAGGTGGACGAGGAAGAGCTTTACACCGCGGCACGGATCGGCCTTGTTGAGCTGCTGTTGTCCGGCACCGCGACGGCAGCCGACCATCATTACCTGTTTTCCGATACATACCGGTTCGATCCGGCGGATGTGATTTTTGACGTCGCACGGGAGCTCGGCATGCGACTGGTGTTCTGCCGAGGCGGCGGAACGATGCCGCGACCCTTCGACGGCGAGCGACCCATTCCGTTCGAACCGCTCGACGCCATGATCAAATCCATTGCTGGGTGCGCCCAGCGCTTTCACGACGCTGCGCCGGACAGCATGCGCCGGGTCGCCTTTGCACCGACCACGCCGCCGTGGTCGGTCAAGCCCGATGAACTGAAGGTCGTCGCCGCCGCTGCGCGTGGCCTCGGCCTTCGTCTGCACAGCCATCTATCCGAGACCCACGACTACGTCGAGTTCTGCCTGAACAAATTCGGCAAGCGCCCGGTGCAATGGATTGCCGAGCAAGACTGGCTCGGTCCGGATGTTTGGTTCGCGCATCTCGTTCACTTGGACGAGGCAGAGATCGCTCTCCTCCTCGAGACCGACACCGGCATGTCTCACTGCCCGCAATCGAATTGCCGGCTGGGTTCAGGGATCGCGCCAGCCGACCGCATCGCGGCGCGTGGCGGGCTGGTATCGCTCGCGGTCGATGGCGCCGCCTCGAATGAGTCCGCTGACATGATCAGCGAGATGAACAGTGCCTGGCACACGCACCGCGCCGCAAAAGGGGCAAACGCGACCACGGTCGAGGAAGTGGTACGGTGGGCAACCGTGAACGGCGCCCGCGTGCTCGGCTTTCCCGATCTCGGTGTGCTCGCCCCTGGCAAGCTCGCTGACCTTGCGATCTTCAACCTGTCGAGCCCGCGCTATTTCGGGCTGCACGACCCGCTCACCGGCCCGGTCGCAGCAGCCGGCGCTGCCGACCTCAAGACTCTCATGGTGGGCGGCCGTATCGTGGTGGAGAACGGCGCCGTTCCGGGACTCGACCTTGAGAAGCTACGCCACGACGCCGCTGGGATCATCAAGCGGATCGCAAGCTAGCCGAGGGACCATCTCGGCCTTAAGTCCCGCCTCGGATCGCTGTGGATCGTCCAATAGAGCCGGGCGACGACGGCAAAGATGTAGGTCATCTCATGCACTTGAAAAATGCGTAGAGCTCCTGCATCTGAAATCACTTACGCGCTTGCTTGCTGACGCCACATATCCGAGCGGGCCCGCTCGATATGGGCACCATGTTGGAGCGATCCAACAAGCTTGCCGCAATCAACGGCAATCTTCCCGCGTACGATGGTCATCACTGGCCAACCCGTGACCGCGAAGCCTTCGTACGGTGTGTAGTCGGCGCCGTGGTGCAGATCGGCCGCAGTGATTTTGGTGCTTCGGTTGGGATCCCAGATCGCAACGTCCGCGTCGGAACCTACAGCGATCGTACCTTTACGGGGATGCAGCCCATACACTTTGGCATGATTGGTCGCGGTGAACGCCACGAATTGGTTGAGCGTGATCCGGCCTTTGACGACGCCCTCTGAAAACAGGATGGGCAAACGCGTCTCCACGCCCGGTATGCCGTTCGGAACCCAACGGAAACTTGTACGACCTTTGGGCGTAAGCTTGCCGGCAGGATCATTGTATCTGAACGGACAGTGGTCCGATGAAAACGTCTGGAAAACGCCCCGTTGCAAACCTTTCCAACAAGCGTCTTGGCTGGCGCGGTCGCGCGGAGGCGGACTGCAGACATACTTTGTGCCTTCCATATTCAGGCCTTCCAGGTCTTTCTCGGTCAGCACGAGGTATTGCGGGCAGGTCTCGCCAAAAACCGTGAGGCCGCGCGCTCGTGCGCGTTCAATCTCCTCCATGGCTTCACCATTCGAGACGTGCACGATCATGATCGGCACATCAACAAGCTCGGCCAGGCTTATCGCCCGGTAGGTTGCTTCGCGCTCGACCGGAATTGGGCGTGACGTCGCATGATGTTGGGGCGCCGTCTTGCCTACGCGTTCGAGCCGGTCGGTCAGAAAGCGGATTGCATCGTAGTTCTCGGCGTGCACCATGACCAAGGCGCCGGTCTCGCGGGCGGCCGAGAAAACCTCAAGGAGTTCGATGTCCGTAAGCGCCAGGTCCTGATAGGTCATGAATACCTTGAATGAGGTGTATCCCTCCGCCACGAGCGCCGGTAACTCCTGACCCAGCACGGTAGGCAAGGGATCGGAAATGATCAGATGAAAACTCACGTCGATGTAGCATTTTCCCTCTGCCAGAGCGCGGTAGTCTTTCAATGCCTGCCGAAGGCTCTGACCTTTTGGCTGCAGACAAAATGGCATGATCAGCGTGTTGCCGCCAAACGCGGCTGACCGCGTAGCGCTTTCAAAATCGTCCGCCATGACGATACCAGGGCCGCTGGGTTGGGAAATGTGAACATGGCTGTCGATGCCGCCTGGCAGCACCAGGCGATCCGTGGCGTCGATCGTCTGCATGCCTCCTTTCAGGCCAACCGCCAGCGCGACGATCCGGCCGTCGCGGATACCGATATCCGCTTTGAACGTATCTGACGCTGTCGCGACCGTACCGCCTGCAATGATCAAGTCAAAATCGCTCATGGAAGAGGACCTCGGTTTCAAGTGCCGCCGCTACCGCGTTTCCAGAAGCTCGAATCGCCAGCTGCCAGGGCGGTTCGCAAGAGTTTTACTCTGCCGAGAACAGGATTTCTTGCGCGCCGCTCCAAAGCACGAGTTCACCCAATGTTCGAAGATTTTCACGCCCCTCTACGATAGTGAGGAAATGGTTGCCCGCAAGCTGTCCGACTTTGCTCGAAAACGAAACGGCGCCGTATGCGAGCAGGATCTCGGTTTCGCTTGTTCCTCCCGGATAGAGAATAACGTCGCCAGGAGCCGGGTGGCTGGTCGCATTTTCATGCGTGAGTCCGAGATCGAGACTGCCGAGCGGGATCCAACAGCCTTCTCCGCTCCAGCGCACATGAATTATTCTCTGCCGATAGGGCAGCATGGATCCAAATTTGGTACAGGTTTTCGGCGCAGACTCAACTTCCATCCGTGCGCCGAACGTGAACGGGCCCGCGTTGATCCTGATCGCATTCATTGCGCGTCCTTTTTGTATCAATACGCTAGCTGCCTCGATACGTCGAGAAGCTCCATGGCGTCACCAGCAGCGGAACATGATAATGGGCCTCCGGTTCGGCGACGGAGAACTCGATCGGCACCGATTGCAAAAACGGAGGATCAGCGGTCGGTATTTTGCGCCGCCCATAATAGTGCCCGACGTCGAAGCGCAGCTCATAGCGGCCAATGGGTATCGGACGATCTGCGATCAGTAACGAATCAGTGCGGCCGTCGTGGTTTGTCACGGTTTCAATAACCACTCGGCGCGTCCCGTCATCGCTAAGTTCAGAGAGCGTCAAAGGCATCCCCTGTGCCGGACGACCGTCACAGTTGTCCAGAACATGCGTGGACAGGCAGCCCGTAACCGGTAGTTCATCGGTGGCCTTGACGCGGTCGCTGAGCCGCAACGCCGCAATGCGCAAAATCTCCGTGAGCGCAGCCTCGAATTCAGCGTCAGAACTATTTTGCAAGCGCCGTCTGTACTGCCCGATTATTGAATCCTTGGTATGGCGGCGGACGCAAATGATAAACGGCATGCGAAATTTTTGGCGGTACGCCTCGCTGAGCCGTTGAAAGAGCGCGTATTCGGCATCCGATAGTTGATCGAACCCAGCTCCGCCCTGTTCCAATTTCGATTCCGTCGTGACATTGCCACTCCGTAGAGCTTTTCCAGCGAGGTCCGGATGATGCTCGATTAGAGCTTGTCTGTGCTCGGGCGGTGCCGCACGCACCGCTGCCGCCATGGCGTCGTTGAGCGAGGCAAGCGTTGCGAAGGGCCGCTGACCAGCAGCGGCGGCCGCAACCCAAGACGAGCGTTCGTAGATCCCCGCAAGCGTGGCGACGAACTCATCCGCGGCGGCCGCGTTGAGTTGTTCCAGCGACACTTCTATAGCGGTGATCATGGCAGACCAATTTGGCTCGCAGAGCTGGCGGGGCAATCGGCGGAAAATCCCGCAGCCGCGAAACCAATACGGATGAACCTAAATCCGTGGGTTGGATTTAGGATGGATTGGATGAGGTCAAAGTCGGTACTAATCGAAGCCAACCTATCGTCCCCCTAAGGCCCCATTGATCATTGTGACAGAATCTTGCGGGCTGGTTCAAGCCGAAGTGTTGCTCACTTTATTGGCGATTTCGGTGCTGGCCATGACTGACGCGCTACTCGCTTGCCGCCCGAAAGGCGGCGGCGATCCGGTCTGGCGTGGCGCGCGATACCAAGGTCTCCGCACAGAGGCCCTCGAGTGCATCGCTGATGGCATTGGGGCGGCCGGCGCCGCCGCCTTCGCCGAGACTGCTCTGTTCGAACTCAGCATAGGGCGAGGGCGTCTCGATGTGGATGACCCGAATGGCGGGAGTCTCAGGCATGCCCGCAACCCCTGAGGCCAGCTGGACAGTCGCCATCAGCCCTCGAACTCGCGGTGATGCTAAAGCGACGCTGTCACCAGCCGCAAAAGCCGAATTGAAGTCAGCAGTGGATGCTCGATATCGAGGAGCGACATCGTCTCAGGTCGCGTACGCAACCTCGACGTGCCGCACAACCGGATCAAGCTGCCTCTATGGCGACACCATGCAGAGACGCCATATTCGACCGGCACCTGCTGTCCCGCGCCACGTCTCGGCGCCGCGGTCCGGAGGTTGTCCGGCTAACGGACAGCATGCTCACCACTGGTCACCTCTCCGTCTCGCCCGCACGCGGCAACGACCGAGCGATCATCGACCAGATGAATCGGTCAGCCAGCAGGATTCCGGCCGGCGTTAGCCGTTTGGCGCAAATCGAGCCCAGCGCTGGCATTTTTCCTGCATGGCGTCCAGCCGGATCGCAAGGGGTTCGCGGCGCGCACTGCGCCATGGGTGCGATTCTAGAGCGGATTGCCGCCCATGTTAATGCACAAGCTCCTCATCGACGCGGCCGAACGCCGGCCCGACAAGCTTGCCTTGCGTTGGGTCGACCGCGAACGCAGCCTGACCTATGCGCAGGCAGTGGACGCCATGAACCGCATGGCTGGCGCGCTCCATTCGCTCGGCGTGCGCCCCGGCGACCGGGTGTCAGTGTTCGCGCACAACGGCCTCGACTTTGTGGTCGCCATGCTTGGAACATGGCGGCTCGGAGCGATCGCTGCGCTGGTCAATGTGCGGTTTGCTGACGATCTCGCCTATTATTTTGCCGATCACACCCCGCGTATCGTCATTTACACTCACGACATGATGACGGCGGTCAAAGGCGCGGCTGGCGCCGGACGCGTTGAGCACCTCGTGTGCATGGACGGCCCGCAGGAGGGGGCGCTATCCCTGCCCGATCTGCTCGCGGCGGGTTTGCCAGCGCCGCCCGATCCCGGCGACGAAAATGCAATCGCCCATTTGTCTTACACCTCAGGTACGACCGGCAAGCCGAAGGCGGCCTGCTTGGCGCACGAACCGACGGTCCGTGCCTGCCGATGCATTGCCGAACGCTTGCGAATCAATCACCGCGACGTCTCGTTTGGGCCGACCGCATTGTCGAGCTCCTATCAGCTGGTCGCCAATCTCCTGCCGCCGCTTGCCCATAGCTGCTCCATTCACATCATGGGCCGCTGGACGCAGAGCACGGGCTTCGACGCGGTCGACGCCGCAGGGGCCTCGATACTGGTCGGCAATCCGATCGTACTTGACGAAGTGATGCTGGAAAGCCTCAAGCGCGGACGAGCGCCGGGACGCCTCCGCTTGGCGCTCACCGGTGGCGGGCCGCTGCCGATGGCATCGAAACGCGCATGGCGCGACGAGTTGGCGATTCCCGTGGTGGAAAGCTACGGGCAAAGCGAGCTTGGCGGCTTTGTGGCGCTGGGCTATCCCGAGCTCGCGCAAACCGACGCGGAGCTGGCGCGGATCGGCCCGCCCCTGCCTGACAAGGAAGTGCGAATCTTCGGTCCCGATGATCGGCCGCTGCCGCCGGGGGAGATCGGCGACATCGTGTTGCGCGGCGGGTTCATGTCCGGCTATTGGGGCCGCCCGGACAAGACCGCGGAGGCCACGCGCGGCGGTTGGCTGCGCACCGGCGATCTCGGCCTGATGGACCATGACAGCGCCATCACGCTGCGCAGCCGCAAGAGCGAGCTGATCCATGTTGGCGATATGGCGTGGTATCCGCGCGATATCGAAGAGGAGCTGTGCGGTCAGCGGGGCGTGCGTCAGGCGGCGTTGATCGGCGTCAAGGACCCGACCGTCGGCACGCGCCCGGTTGCCTTCATCACCATCGACGCGGGCGCGGCCGTGGATGGACCCGGGCTCAAGCGGGCGCTGGCGGCAAAGCTCCCCTACGATCTCGCGCCGCTGGAGATCCGCGTTGTCCCCGAGCTGCCGATGACGCCTACCGGAAAAATTTCCAAAGCCGATCTCGCGCTGCAGATGTCGGCCCCTGGTTCAGACGTCAGCGCGAAGGTCACGACGTGAAGCTCAAGTCGCACTTCTGGTGGGACCATTCGACCCGCGTGTTTGCCGGGCTCGACATGAGCCAAGTCGTGGCGGTGCAGCCGGTTGGCGCCGTTGAGCAGCACGGGCCGCATCTGCCGGTGCGCGTCGATGCTGCCATCAATGCCGGGATTGTTGAGCGTGCTGTCGCCTTGATGACGGACGATCTGCCTGCGCTCGTTCTTCCCATGATGCCGGTCGGCAAATCGGACGAACATGCAGCGTTTCCCGGCACTCTGACACTCTCCTACGAGACGCTGGCAAGAGTCTGGTTCGAGCTTGGCGAGAGCGTGCACCACGCGGGCTGCCGCAAGATCATCTTCTTCAACTCTCATGGCGGCCAACCGCAGATTGCGCAAATTGTCTGTCGCGAGCTGCGCGTCAAGCTCGGCATGTTAGCGGTGGATTGCATGTGGTCGCGCACAATCGATAAGTCTGACCTGTTCGCGGCGAGCGAACTTAAGCACGGCATTCATGGCGGCGAGGTCGAGACCAGCATCATGCTGCATCTGCACCCTAATCTGGTCGACATGGGGAATGCCGAGAATTTCGTGCCGCTGTCGCTGCAGATGGAGCGGGAGGGGAGCCTGTTAACGCCGGAAGGCCTGGTCGGCTTCGGTTGGCAGGCACAGGACCTGGAGCCGTCCGGCGCCTGCGGCGATGCCGCGTCGGCGGACGCCACGCGGGGTGCCATCCTGCTGGAACGGGCCGCAGCGGCGCTGGTGCGGCTGATCAGGGAGGTCGCGCAGTTTCCGCTAGAGCGGCTTGGCGCGCGGCAGGCCGGGCGTGGGTGAGCGGTTGTTGCCGGTCTGCGCGCCTCAGCGCACGAGCCTTCGCCTGTCTGACGGTGTCGAACTGGTCGCCGACATCTATCGTCCGGATGCGCCGGGGCGCTTTCCGGTCCTGCTGATGCGCCAGCCCTACGGACGAGCCATCGCGTCGACGGTGGTGCACGCGCACCCTACCTGGTTTGCCGCCCACAGCTACGTGGTGGTCATCCAGGACGTGCGTGGACGCGGCGGCAGCACTGGTCGGTTTCGCGTGCTCGCGGACGACGCCGATGACGGCGCAGCGACCTTGGCGTGGGCGGCCGACCTCTCTGGCGCTGATGGGCGGGTCGGGACCTATGGTTTCAGCTATCAGGGCATTAATCAGTTCCTTGCCATGGCCGGCGCCAGACGCGCCGGGACCAAGCGGCCGGATGCGACCGCGCCCGCCATGGCGGCATGGACGGTGCGCGATGACTGGGTTTTCGAGGGAAATGCGTTGCAATTATCCGGACAACTCGGGTGGGCCTGCCAGATGGCTGCCGAGCAGGCGCGGCTCACCGGCGACAAGCAGGCTTTCGACGCGCTGGCGGCCGCGGCACGTGCCTCGCCCTGGGCTGGGCCCGATCCGGTCCGTCCCGCCGCGCTCACTCAACATGGCTACCATTCCCACTGGGCCGAATGGCTTGCCGATGCGCCGGACACATGGAAACGCATCGCGCCCGCGGCGGCGCTGCGCGAGGATTCGCTCGACGTGCCTGCCCTGCACATCGGCGGCTTTCTCGACGTCATGCTTGAGGGAACGCTCGCGTCCTATCAGGCGTTCGCAGCAGCCGGGGCCGCCCCTCAGCGCCTCCTGATCGGGCCGTGGCTGCATATCCCGTGGGGGCGCCACGTTGGTGCGCTTGACCTCGGCGAGGAGGCTGTGACGCCGCTCGACCACGAGCTGATCGCGTTTTTCGATTTGCACCTCAAGGGTATAGGGACACCAGGCGCATCCGTCCGCCTGTTCGACATCGGAGCGAAACGCTTTCTCAACTTCGACAGTTTTCCGGCGCCCGAGCCACAGAACCTGTTTCTCGCCTCGAACGGCCTCGCCGCCACGACATCGACCGACGGCGTGCTCGCATTGGCACCCGGCGCGCCCACTAGCGATGTCGTGGTGCACGATCCTTGGCGGCCGGCCCCGGCGATCGGCGGCCATGTCGGCCAGCCGCTGGGGTTCCAGGACCGCGCCGCCGTCGATGATCGTAGTGATGTTGCCGTCTACACCTCAGCTCCGCTGGAGCATGCGCGCCTGTTGGCGGGTCGGGTCACCGCCGAGATTCACGTGGACTGCGATCGTCCGAGTCACGATCTCAACTGCACGCTGTCGGTCGTCGGCGCTGACGGCCGGGCGATCACGCTCACCGCCGGCCACTTGCGGATTGATCCCGGCG
>JASHYD010001404.1 GCA_030043175.1 Xanthobacteraceae bacterium
GGCTAGACACAAAATTATTGCCAACCATTCCCGCTTTCCTGAGTTGAGTCTGGCAGATCAGCATTGAGGTGAGGCCATGTTCATTGCCATGAACCGATTCCGTGTCGTGAGAGGATGCGAAGCCGCCTTCGAAGACGTGTGGCTGTCCCGCGATACCTATCTTGATACCGTGCCGGGGTTCGTCGAATTCCACCTCCTCAAAGGCCCCGCGGCCGAGGAGCACACTCTCTATGCATCCCACTCAGTGTGGGAAAGCCGCGCCGCCTTCGAAGCATGGACTCGATCCGAAGCCTTCCGCGCTGCACATCAGCAGGCTGGAGAACATAAGCCGCTCTATCTCGACCATCCGCAATTCGAAGGGTTCGAGATTTGCCAGACACTGGCTCGCAGCAGCGCGGCCGCGGCGGAATAGAACGGAAACGCCTCAAAACACGTCAGCGCGCGAAGTGGCTAATGCCCGGGCCTTACACCGTTGTTAGTGCGTGTAATGGGAATTTCGTTCTCGTTCCGCGCTATGTCATGGCTTTGAGGTCGACGGCTCGAACGAGGGTGCTGGTTTTCGCCCATCGACTACCGGCACCACGGAGCGTGATAGCTGAGTGCGCAGATAGGGTGAGCGAGCGCGGTTGCACGCCGGTTTGCGTGGACGATATGGCGTGTGTCACTCAGAAATCCGGCTTGTCAGCCTGCAGGAGCGGCACCACGTCATAGCCGAAATAGGCGGTGTTGTTCTCCGCGCACACCATCTCCGGCATCGCGCCGTCTTCGGTGCGTCGGTAGCGCTGGATCGCATCCCACGGCATGTTGTAGGCGCCGGGGTCTTCGACGTGCACCTTGACTTCGATCGTCTTGTCGCCGTCGATCAACTGGAAGCGCTCGATGACATGCAACTGCGTCGTGTGGGGTGTTCGATAGTTGTCGACGAAGGTCTTGTCGTTCTGCGCGATGGTGTCCACGACCAGCGTATCGCCATTCTCATAATGCCCGATGGATTCGCCGTACCAGGAAAGCTTTGGGTCAGCAGAATGTGGCCGGTTGAGGAACACGCGGCGGATTTGCTGGTCCTGCTGCCAGATCATCAGCACTTGCGTCGGCGTCTGGATGAAGCGGACCGGGTTGGCGGGAAACAGCAGGAAGCTCGGAACCCCCGCCGGGTAGCAGCGGGAGTCCGCCGTGAAGGGAATCTTGCCGGCGATCACCTCTTCGTTGGCTTTGCGCATCTGCTCGATCGCCCACGGCTTGAGGATCGGATTGGTCAGGTCGGCGACCCGGTAGGTCGGCTGCTTGCCGCTGCGCGCCGCTTCCCCATTGGTGCGATAGGGATACTTCGCATCGTTGGTGACTGGACCGGGGCCGCTCGGCGGCGCCACAAAGTCGACCCCGAATCCTTTGCCTGAGGCGACCCAGCCGACGTCGGGATTGGGGGCGAAGTTCGGGATCTGCTGCTGCGCAACGGCGATCGTTGGCCATAGCGAAGCGGCGCACATGAGGCCAGCCAAAGGAGTGGTAAATCGACTGGCCGAACAGCCATCTGCGCGATGGGCCAATCGGGCGCGTATGCGATGCGACATGGGCGTGCTCCTCGTCGAGTAGGCCAGCATAGCATCAACTGACGAACAAACGAGCAAGCGCCGACGATTTGGTCGCCTCCAAATCCCAACGGCTCGCGTTATGGGGAGCAACCGATCCTGCATCGAGCGTGCAACTGCAGCGCGGATGAGCGCGCGCGATCGCACTTGCAAGGCGCTGCCCAATTTGGCGGATTGCCCGGTTCTGACAGGGCAGCAAATTATCTGAGATCTCTGCCGCTTGAATGACTTAACTCTTCGGCACTGGTCACGTCAGGGGAACGAAGTCGTAATCGCCGATGCCCTGTAGGACGAGAAAGACCGCGGAGGCGTCGCCCGCATTGGTAACGAGGTGGGGGCGCTTAGGTGGGACTGCAAACGTCTGGCCGGGCGTCAGTCGCACCTCTTCTTTGGGCTCCTGCAGAAAGATGCGGATCGATCCGGCCACCACATAAAACGTGTCGTGAACATTCGTATGGTAGTGCCACGGCACCTTTTGGGCAGGGCCAATCTGCAATTCGGTTATTCGAAACCCCGGGCGCACTGCGTGATAGGCGCGGCGCTCGACGTCGTAGAGCCCGCTCGCATCCTTTACTCCCTGCATCGTCGTTCCTCCGTGGCCTGCGCCGATCGTTTATGACTTCATCCGCGTCCAGATCGCCAGCCACCATATCATTTCGCACGAGTGCCTGATGGGTCTTGCCGATTTGCCGCAGGCGGCAGTGGCGTCCCCCTGGCCCATGCCATAGATGTGGTCGGCGTCTTGCTGTGGTTGTTTGAGGTCATCGGGCGTCGGTGGCGAGGTCACAACGCCAAGAGAAAGGCGACAGCAGGTCGCCTTTCCGATCGTCTCTTAGAACTCTCCGTTTTTTAAGTCCGTCGAAAGCGTGCAATCGGTCATGAACCGCACGCGACTGCCCCGGAGCCGCAGGCGTGATGACGCGCCTGTCATGGTGACGACTAAAATGCGTTAGGAAGCGGCGCCGCCGCCATGCTTGGCGAAGATGGCAGCCTTTGACCGACTTCTATCAGGGCGTTGTCCCAATTGTTCGTGCCACCCACGCGATTTGTAAGAACGTCGCCGCGCCACGGCTGTCGCGGTGAGGACGAGTTGCACGCAAGCGAGCCGCTTTGAAGCATGGAGAGAGGGGGATGAGTCTCAAGATTCAACGGCCGCATTCGCGCTCGGGTTATCGCCGGCGGCTCACCTTGAGTTGTGGACCGCGTCAAGCTTAGGATAGTGACACCGGCCCCGCGTGATGCCGCAAGCGCACCCTAGCCGTACCCTAGACGACCCTAGACGGCAATTCTTACGAACGTAGTCCCGGCGCAGCCGCGCGCGGGCCAGGCCACAATCGATCGCACGGGAGGAGACCGCATGTCGATCTCACTTATCATCAACGGCATCGCGCACAACGTCGACGTGGAGCCGGACACCCCGCTGCTGTGGGTGCTCCGGGATTCGTTGAAACTCACGGGGACCAAGTATGGATGCGGCATTGCCCAGTGCGGCGCCTGTACCGTCCTCATCGACGGTCAGGCGAGACGATCATGCAGCATTGCCCTGTCGGCCGCCGCCGGCAAGTCGATCACCACCATCGAGGGGCTCGATGGAAGCCATCCGGTCCAATTGGCGTGGATCAAGTTTGACGTTCCACAATGCGGATACTGCCAGTCGGGGCAGATCATGGCAGCAGTGGCTCTCCTCAAGAAAATCCGCAAGCCAACCGACGCCGACATCGACGCGAACATGGACAACATCTGTCGCTGCGGAACCTACTTGCGTATTCGGCACGCTATCCACCATGCGGCCGAGCTGCAAGCGTAGGGAGGATCGGCGATGAGCGCGAAGTCTGCATTTACCCCGCAAGTCGAATTGGATCGCCGCGATTTTTTGGTGCGAACCGCCACGGTTGGCGGCGCCATGGTGCTCGGCTTCTATATGCCGCCGGCGAACGCGGGAACTGCTTCAATCGAGGGCCAGCCCTGGTACCGCGACTCTGCATCTCCCGAACTCAACGCCTGGCTGACGATCGCGCCCGACGATACCGTGACCATTCGCGTCGCGCAGACCGAAATGGGGACCGGCGTGTTTACCTCCTGCCCGATGATGGTCGCTGAGGAGCTCCAATGCGACTGGAGCAAGGTGCGGGCCGAATATGCCTCGCCCCACCGCAACATCATCGAGCACGCACCGGATTGGACCTTGCAAGTGCCCGGCGGCGGTGACCCGACGATCCGCGACGGTGGCGGCGAGCCCGCAACGAGCGGCGGCAACAAAGGCGTATATCGGCGGATGGCCACCGGTTCGAGCGGCTCCGTTCGGGAATGCCGTTACTACCTGCAAATGGCTGGCGCGGAAGCCCGAGAGCGGCTCCTCTTGGCGGCGGCCGCCATCTGGGACGTGCCGGCTTTGGAGTTGGCAGCCAAGAACAGCGTCATCACCCACGCGGCGAGCGGGCGGCGGACAACATACGGGGCACTGGCGGCCAAGGCAGCGCAGATCGTGCTGCCCGATCCGTCGAAAATCAAGATCAGGGGTCCGCACCAGTTCACGCTGATGGGAACTGAGCAGAAGAACCTGGACGTGCCGCTGAAGGTCAGCGGCAAGGCGATCTACGGCATCGATGTTGAGTTGCCCGGCATGCTTTATGCCGCGGCTGCGGCTTGCCCGGTATTCGGTGGCACGGTCAAGGGTTACGATTTCAACGCCGTCAAGGATCGGCCGGGTGTGCACGCGGCCGTCAAATTCGGGGGAAAGGGCTATGTCAGCGGCGGCGTCGCTGTCGTCGCCGACACTTGGTGGAGGGCCAAGACGGCGCTGGACCTCATGCCGATCGAATGGGACTGCGGGGCCAACGCCAATAACAGCACCGCAGAAATGATCGCGGCCAACTTCGAGTTAATGAAAAAACCAGGCACCATCGTTCTGGACGAAGGTGGAAGTTACGCTGCGGCGAAGGCCAAGGCCGCAACGGTCGTAGAGGCAACCTATACGGTACCCTACCTCGCGCATGCCCGCATGGAGCCAGGCAATGCCACCGCAATGGTGACGGGAGACCGTGTCGATGTCTGGACCGGAGACCAGGCGCCCGACGGAGCCATGCTGCGCGCAGCGCAAGAGGCCGGGATCACGCCAGACCGCGTTTTCGTGCACACCACCTTTTTGGGTGGCGGATACGGCGGCGGCGGCAGCTCCGATCAGCTACGTCAGGCGGTTGCTGTGGCTAAGACGCTGAACGGAAGGCCGGTAAAGCTCATCTGGACCCGGGAAGAGGACATGCGTCTTGGCGAAAAATATCGCCCCATGGGTATTGGCCGGTTCGAGGCAGCTCTCGATGCGGACGGCAGACCGCTGGCGATCGCCATGCGGACCGTGGGCGATCGGTATGACAGCGTCGATACGCCGGCCGGTACGCATAAAAATAGGGTTGCCGAGCAGGCGGTACGCGGATTGCACGAACTTCCGTACTATTTTCCGGTTCGTTACTATGACGTTCACACCCGCAACAGTCACGTTCCGGTCGGGTTCCGGCGGGCCACCGGCAGCTCGGTGAATGTATTCTATCTCGAAAGCTTCATCGACGAGCTGGCGCACGCGGCGGGCAAGGACCCCTATGAATACCGGCGCGAGCTTGTCGCGCGTAACGCCGAGTTTCGCGACCGCGACGACTGGCTCAAAGCCCTTGACATGGTGGCAGAGATGTCCGGCTGGGGTACGCCCTTGCCTGAAGGGTGGGCGCGGGGGATCGCGATCGATGATCGTCGGCGTCCGTCCCGGAGCACCGTTGCCTTGTGCGCCGAGGTGGTCACGGTATCGGTCAGCAGGGGAGGACTGCTCCGACTGGAGCGGGTCGATGTTGTGTTCGACGAGGGCTTC
>JASHYD010001405.1 GCA_030043175.1 Xanthobacteraceae bacterium
TTGAAGGTGTTCGAGCCAAGGCCGAATTCCGGCGTATTGGTCTTGCCGATGAAGATCGCTCCCGCCTCGCGCACACGCGCCGCCATGACGCTGTCGGCGGGGGGTACGTTATCCTTCAAAATCGGCGATCCCATCGTCGTGCGGATACCCTTGACGGGCGTCAGATCCTTCACCGCAAACGGAAATCCGTGCAGCGGCCCGGTCGGCTCGCCCCGTGCAAGCGCAGTATCCTTTTCGCGCGCCCGAGCCATGAGATCGGATCGCTCCTGCAGCGCCACGATGGCATTCACCTTCGGATTGAGCTTGTCGATGTGGTCGACGTAGGCCGCCATCACTTCGGCGCAAGAGACTTGCCTTGCGGCGATCGCTCCCGCGAGTTCACACGCATTCATCATTACGATATCGAGCGGCATTTTTGGTATTCCCTGCGGGTTCCGGTCATATCAAATACATTAGGGCGCGGCTGGTGCGGCCTCCCCCGGCTTTTACCTGATGGCCACAAGAAAGAGCTAGATCGCCTGACAATCCCTCCCCCGCAATGACGGCTCGCCTGTCGGCGGAACGTCGCCAAAACGGTAACCGCCGCCGAGACGAAAGTTCAGCACGCCAAGCGCGATCTCGATGGGGACCGCCCGCCAGGCGCCTTGACGAATGCGGCGAACACCTCCCCCGGATGCAGCTTTGCAACCTCCGCGCAGTTCGCCGCCGGTCTCACTTGCGATCAATCGCTTGCGAGCTGCGCTAAGAGGCGATCAAGCTCATCGACCGCGCCGGCCTACACGGTTGGTGACGAGCGACCCACCTTTCGGTGGAGCGGCTTTCGACGCACGCAAACCGACGAACGCTCTTTCCACGGTGCGTTCAAACGCACGGCTGCTCGTTTTTGCACTTTGAGGCGCATCGTGCGGGCTAGTGTGCGCTAGAGGCTTTGAGTGCCTACGCCTGCGCCAGCTCCGCCGCCTCCCGCCTGGTGCGCTCAGCGACGGCGCCCTCAATTGCGTCGGCGAGATATTCGGGCGCCTGCGCGCCGGACACCGCGAAGATGCCGCCCAGGATGAAACAGGGCACTCCGTCGATGCCCGCTGTCCTCGCCTGCTCCGCTGCTGCGGAGATGGTTTCGACATCCTCGTCGCTGGCGAGCCGCTGCCGCACATGGTCAGCATCCATGCCGCAATTGCGCGCTTCCCCAACCAGCACCTCTCGATCCGAGAGGTCGGCGCCTTCGGTGAAATAGAGCTCCATGAGGCGCTGCTTCATGCGCGCAGGATCGCCGCCCTCGCCCGACCAGTGGATCAACCGGTGGCAGTCGAGCGTATTGGGCTGCCACGTGATGGCGTCGAGATTGAAGGCAAGCCCCTCCTCGCGGGCCGCCATCACAATGCGCCCAGCGTTCGCCTTGTAACGGTCAACCGAGCCGAACTTGGTAGTGAGATACTCAGCGCGGCTGATGCCCGCGCGCGGCACCCAGGGGTTCAGAAAATACGGCCGGTAGCGCACCGCCGCGGAAATTTCAGGCCTAAGGGCCATCGCCTTTTCGAGTCGACGCTTGCCAATGAAGCACCATGGGCAGACCACGTCGGACACGACGTCGATTTGCAGTTCGGTTGCGCCGGCGATAATGGGTGAGGTCATGGGGCTCTCCTCGGTTTGGAGGAGAAAATAGGACGTCAGGGAGGAAAGGGGAACACGTTTCGGCTTCCCATTTTCTCCTGTTTAACAATTGCTTGCTCGTCCTTCCGTGGCGGCGTCGCCTTGATCTCGCCCCAATAGCTTCGCCTTCAGAGCCTTTCGCAAGGTGGTGGAGCTTTCCAAGGGCGCCACTCTCTTGCGGTGGCGCTGCGCTTCCTCGCACGAGACCGAGGTCGAGATCTGAAGGTTTGGCCTCAATTTACGCCGCCAGAGAAGGCGACGACCCCGCGCCGCGGAACTCCGGCATTTATCGACCGATAAAGTGAGAATTGGGTTTCGCTCACTATCGGCAGGCCATGGATGACACATGTCGAATGTCGAAGCGAGCGTGCCGCCGATTTTCAATCAGGCTTTGTCACTCCGCCGCCGCCCCCGTGGGCTCGGACACGCGGGCGAGCAGCGATTGCGGCGAATCGGTCGACTTGAGCGAGGCAAGGGTCACCATCGCCTCCACGTGACTGCCGTCTTCGCGTTCACGTTCGAGCATCGCTTGGCGTAGGGTGCTGGCGATCCGGCGGGCGATCACGTGGCACTGGTGCAACGCTGAGGCGGTCATCGCCACGGTGATTGCGCCATCTCGAGCCTGGCAGGCAATGTCCGCGGCGCCGATGAGCCGGCTCACGAGCCGCGCTGCATCGATCTGCGCGCGCCGTGTGAGATCAGCTGGCAGATCGAAACGGGCAATCGACATCGGAGTGCTGCGCTCGCGGGAATCGGCAATTGCCCGCTGCAGACTTTGCTCGAACGCCGCAACTGTGAGCAGGCCGGTCTGCGGGTCGATCGTGCCGCGGGCGTCGAGCGAAGCCATGTGGCGGCGAAGCCGCGCTGCAAAGGCGTGCACGCGCACCAGCGGCATCATGTGGTCGGCGATAGCGGCGGCGGCGCCCCTCACCGGCTCTATGCCGGTCAACCGCGTGCGGTCAATGGAGGCCGGCAGTTCCGGCACGACCCCGACCGGCAGATCGAGGAAACGGCAGTCCTCGCTGAGCGCGGTGAGGAAAGCTTCCACCATCGCCGGGCCGAAACCTTCGCCAATGATGATGCCGTCAACGTCGCGAATGTTGAGATGGCGCGCTGCGGTCTCAATGCTGAGCGCACCGATGAAGCCGACGCGCTCGCCAACTGCGGCGGCCAGCGCCGGATAGTGGCGGCCGCGTCCAGCCACCAGCACAGTCGCCTCGTCGAGCGGATCGGCGTCGGCAAGCAACGGCGCGTCGGCACCCTTGCGGCGCAGCGAATAGATCTGCTGCAACACGGTCCCGTGCAACGCGCGTACGCGCAGCGCCGCCGCAAGGCGGGCAACGATCTGTTCGTTCGAGGCATTCGCGTCGATCGGCAGCCCCTCAAGGACGGTGGCGCGGCAGTCATTGACTCGCACCATGACCGGGACGAACGGCGCCGGCAGGGCGTCGATGGCCGCCATTAACTTGTCGGCAAGAAGCGGCGGCGGCGCTGGGTCTGCATCCGCAAACACAACGGCGACCGGCTGGATTCGCGAAAGTGCGCCCGCGGCCTCCGCGAGCGCGCTTTCGACCACCGGACATGCGCCGGCCACCGCCAGCGCGACCGCGAGCTTGCGGTCGGGGCGCTCTGAGATGATGAGGATTGGGCCCGCCAGCGACATCTTGCTCGAGGTAGACTGAACGCAAGCCTAACCTACGGGACGCCTGTTAACGTCTCGTTAATCTGCATCTAATGATTTCAATAACTTAGACGCCAGTAAACGCTTATCGCGACGGTTAGACACCGTTTGGTGTTTCCAGCTCGTTCATCGCGGCTTGTGAAAGCCCTCGCTGGTTGTCGGTGTGACGTTGAATCTCGAAGGCTCTTGTTGCCCGCTGACGCTCGCGATCTCTTTCGCGGTTGCGCCACCTTCGGCGAGACGCCTGGTCATAGGGCTTAGGAGATGGCGAGGGACCAGACCACAGAGTTGCACGCCAACACGCCAGCCTGTCGATCGATGGTTGGGTAGGCCACATTGCCGATGACTTGCACCGATGCGGGGGTCGCTAGACAGCGGACAAGTGCATTGATACTGAGGTCCGACACAAACGACCGGACAATCGTCCTGATTTCTCTTGTGATTTCAGTGGTTGAGGGGTGAGCGGGCAGAGTGCAGTGCTCCGCCCGCCGGACCCGAAGGCGACGACAAGCTCGCCGACAACGAATCGATTGCTCATGCGTTTGCCTTCTTATCCACGCCTTTCTCAAGCCCTGTTTGAAGGGAGAAAAAACGGATGACGCGGCGCCCGCTGATTGCCGGCAACTGGAAGATGAACGGCCTCCTGGCGTCGCTCGACGATTTTTGCAAGATCGTAGCCGGCGCCAAGAGGCTGCGCGAAAGAGTCGATTTCATCGTGTGCCCGCCGGCGACCCTGATCTCCCGGTTCGTCAGGAGCTGTGACGGCGGCGGCGTTGAGGTCGGTGGCCAGGATTGCCACGCGGCGCCGAGCGGCGCCTTCACGGGCGATATTTCGGCCGAGATGCTGGGAGATCTCGGTGCCCGCGCCGTGATCGTCGGCCATTCCGAGCGCCGTTCCTTCCACCACGAAAGCGACGCCGACGTGTGGCGCAAAACCCGCGCGTGCTGGCGGGCCGGCCTCCTCGCCATCGTGTGCATCGGCGAGAGCCGCGATGACCGGAGCGCCGGCCGGACGCTTTCGGTGGTCGCCACGCAGTTTGAGGGCTCGATTCCGGACGGCGCAACCGCCGACAGGCTGGTTGTCGCCTATGAGCCCGTATGGGCCATCGGCACCGGGCTCACGCCGACGGCGGCCGATATCGCCGAGGTCCACGGCTTCATCCGCCAGCAGCTCACGGCGCGGTTTCCGGCGTCAGCGGAGGAGATACGCATCCTCTATGGCGGCTCGGTGAAGCCGTCGAATGCCAAGGAGCTGATGTCGGTCGACAACGTGGATGGCGCGCTGGTGGGCGGCGCGAGCCTTAACCCCCAAGAATTCCTGGCGATTGCCGATGTGTATGGGTAGGTGAAACACCGCACGCACGGGCACAAGTGCACGTTCGCAGCGTCTTCGTCAGTGTTCCGGTCAACGGGCGCAGACGCCTTCCCGATCGGAACAGGCTTCGACATCGTAGCCGCCCATATGCCTCGGGGCAATTTTTTGTACTTTCGGGCTGCGAAGATGTGAGGCGACATCGACTCGCTGCCGCCTAGCACGACATCACAAGATTACTTTCTACTTTCCACTTTGGAATTTGCGCTCAGCTTCGTTGTAAAGCGGCTTGTACTTGGAATACAGCGGTATCTCATCTTGGTGCTGGCTAAAAATCGGGTTCCATAGTCTGCCGGGTTCCGGCTTCGCATTCTGCTCCATCCCGAATCGCGGCGACCGCGAACGCGCGGCTCGCCAACGAGATATTTGATACGTAGCCGATCCGCCTACGGCCGCGCCTGCGAGGACCGTGGCACGGAATTGCGCGCCGCGGCAGGGCGCGAGGGAGCCGTCGAGACCTTATCGAGGATATCCTGCTCGGCCGTCTCCACTCTGACGATCTCGGCGGCGAGTTTGTCGATGCTCTGCCGCACCAAATCGAGATCGGCTGAAGCAGTTGCCATTATTTCCCCTCTCGTCGCATCACGGTAGGACTGCCACGCTAACGCGGCAATGACACCGATGAAAAACGCGATCAAGTAGCGGGCGAAGGCGAGCGGGGCGAGTGTGCCGAGCCACGAAAGCACTTTCGTGGTCAAGTTCAGTTCGGTTGGATGAAAAGGCGGCTCATCCGACGGCTCGGCGGCCCAACGCCCTTTGGCGAATTCGGATATTGCAAGACGCAGCCTGGAATTCATCGGCTTCCCCTCCGATCTGCCGGCTGACCTGATGCAAACAAGCCATCCCCATGTGACTGGAGCAAGGCGGGAGGAAAGCCGCCGCGCGGCAGAAATCTGCACGCATACGAGCCGGAAAGTCCGGCCGCAATGTGATCGCCTGGCTGATTGACCGCGATGTACAACTGACCCGCGGCGACGGACCCGCCGATGGGCCGTGCGCATCGGCTCCGCCGCATTGCTTTTCATACCTGATCGGCCGTTCTATGCGGCCGCAATATATCGGTCATATCTCCGACCAAAAAAAAGGCCCTGACCAACGCTGAGGGGCGTAGAAAGAGGTCAGAGCCAAAGGCAACGGATGGCAAGTGCCGTCCCTCCTCTACACCGCTCCCATGACATGCCCGTGCCAAATTGATGAAGCTTTCGGCTTGCTCCTGGCAATAACCCCCGCCCCATCCCGACGCGGGCATCAGACGCCGCCGGCTCCTCAGGCAGTATCTGCGCGGTAGAGTTCCCGACCGCGCTTGCGTGCCAGACGACATTTTTAAGGGATCGCTGCCATCTGTGGCTCCCCTGGCGAGGGCCAGTTCCTGGTTCGCGTTCGCTGACCGGCCGTCTGGTGTCGCATATCGAGCGCCACATCATTAAGTTTCCGGATACCGAAACCATCCCACCGGGGGTAACGTTGTTGTCTCGCATCCCGCTCACGCCAGAGCCCTTGCTGAGGTCCTTGTAGTTAACGTGGTATGAAATAGGGGGCGAAGAGATGAGTTTTGCGCGGGCACTCTACGGTTACGCGTGCCGCAGCTTGGGAATGCTGCTCTTTGCTGGTACGGTGCTCGCCCCGGCAGACATCACCAGGGGTTCAATCGGCAGCAGTTCGGTCGAGTCAAGTTCGATCGACAGGAATGCCACTGATACGATCGACAAGAGCACCATTGATAACGTCGACGAGTGCATGGTGGCGCAGATTTGCATTGACCGTTATCTCTGGTCGCTATACGAGCGGACGCGCAAAATCGATACGATCAAGGTGCCAGAACAGACAAAGGTGAGCGTTAAGCGGAAAGGCAAAACCAAGATCGTCTCAAAGACGAGCTATAAGTTCATCGATGAGGATTTCGCGTGGAAGGATCCAGATGCCGCTAAAAGGGCCGGCATGTCTGCCGAGGATTATGTCATTGGTGGCATGGATCCGAATTTCAGGGTCACGCTCTATCATGCATTGCGATCGCTCGAAGATGCTGGCCTAATGCCAGGTATAACATGCGCGTTTCGTGACGACTACCGGCAAACCATCGCCACGGGTCTGAAGGCTCAAAGCGACAGGTCCTATCACGGTGGGAGCTTCCGGGGCGGCTATGGTCACGGGCTAGCGGCCGATATTGTGAGCATAAAGGGCGACACACGTGCGGAGCGATTGGCTTCCAGTCAGGAATTGTGGAAATGGATCGATACCCACGAAAAAGAGCTTGGAATCGGAAGACCATATCTCGATCGAGACCCGCCGCATGTCGCTCCTACTGATGGCGAGGAGTATGCTACTCACCGCCTCCGGCTGAATACACAACATGCTGAATCGAAGGCCAAGAAGCCTTCACCGCCCCCTCTCCACAATGATCACAGCCTGTCGAAGCGTACCGGAGCGACAAAACCTTCAAGGCAGCAATCCAAACCGCAAACTCATTCAATTTGATTGCATCCGCGCGCGTGCGAGCTTACCGGCACGCAGTTCATCAACGCCCGTCAATCATTACAATTCAACCTTCAAGCTCGGAACAGACGCTAAGCGGGACGCTGACCTCGTCGAATATCTGAAAATATCGTCGCCGCATCGGCTCTACAAATGCAAGCGCTGCGGCAAGGTTGTCGCGATCTAGAGACGGCCAACCGTCGGCTGTGGCGCATGCATGTTGGAAAAGCTGATGTGAAACGAGATCGTGAAGGCCTAGTGTTGCCGTGAAACGAGCAGCGTTGTGACCTCCACGGCCATTCCCCTTCAGCGCCAGAGGTTGGTTTTCGCAAGGTCGACGATTTCGTCCGCGCGACCGCTCATGATCGCCTTCACCATGTAGAGCGAGAAACCCTTTGCCATTTCGACGGTGATTGCGGGCGGCATCGCAAGCTCCGTCCGCGCGACGTTGGCATCGACAAGAACCGGACCCTCATGCGCAAGCGCCTCGGCTATTCCATCATCGACATCGGCCGGATTGGCGAGACTGATCCCGCGAATACCGACCGCCTGAGCCATCGCGGCGAAGTTTGGATTGTCGAGTTCGGTCCCATAGACGAGAAAGCCCGTCGATTTCTGCTCAAGCTCGATGAAACCGAGCGCGCCGTTATTGAAGACGAAGACCTTCACGGGCAGCTTAAGTTGCGCGAGACTGATGAAATCGCCCATCAGCATGGTGAAGCCGCCGTCGCCCGACAGCGACACGACCTGCCGGTCGGGCAACGCCTTCTGGGCACCGATCGCTTGCGCCATCGCGTTCGCCATCGAGCCGTGCCAGAACGATCCCAGCAGCCGACGGCGACCATTCATGGCGAGGTAGCGTGCTGCCCAAACCGTCGGCAGACCGACATCGCAGGTAAAGATGGCGTCTGCGGCGGCACGATCGCTGATCGCCTTGGCGACCTGCTGTGGATGGATGATATCTCTCCGGCTGCCGGCGGCGAGTTCGTCAAGCTCGCGGCGCGCCTTCGCATAGTGCTGCTGCGCCTGCGTCAGATGCGTGTAATCGCGTTTGTGCTCGAGGCGCGGCAGCAGCCCCTGCAGCGTCGCCTTGACGTCTCCCACCACGGCGAGGTCGACCGCCGTGCGCCGCCCGATTTGCTCCGGCCGAATATCGACCTGTGCGACGCGAACGCCGCCTCCGCTCGGATAGAACTGCCTATAGGGGAAGTCCGTGCCGAGCATGAGCAGCACGTCGCAGTCGAGCATGGCGTAGTAGCCAGACGAAAAACCGATCAGCCCGGTCATTCCGACGTCGTAAGGGTTATCCCATTCGACGTGTTCCTTGCCGCGCATCGCGTGCACCATCGGTGCCTTGAGCCGGTCGCCGAGCGCCAACAGCTCGCTGTGGGCGCCGGCGCATCCGGAGCCACACAGGATGGTCACCCTGCCCTCGCCATTGAGCAGCGCGGCGAGGCGATCGAGGTCTGCCGCTGCCGGGGTTACCACTGGCTGTGGGGGCAGCAAACTCGCGAGCTTCGGCGGCGGTGCGTCAGCGGCCCGCTGCAACGCGACATCGCCGGGGATGACCACAACCGAAACGCCACGCCTGCCGACCGCCTCCCGGATCGCGACCTCGAGAGTACGCGGCATCTGATGGGCCCCGGAAACGAGCTCGCAGTAGTGGCTGCATTCCTTGAAAAGGCTCTCCGGGTGCGTTGCCTGGAAGTAGTTGGCGCCGATCTCAGCGGAGGGAATGTGCGCCGCAACCGCGAGCACAGGCACGCGCGAGCGATGGCAGTCGAACAGGCCGTTGATGAGATGCAGGTTCCCCGGCCCACAGCTGCCCGCACAGACTCCAAGCGCTCCGGTAAGATGCGCTTCTGCACCAGCCGCGAAGGCCGCCACCTCCTCATGGCGCACGTGCACCCACTCGATCTTGCCTTGACGACGAATCGCGTCAGTCAGGCCGTTGAGACTGTCGCCAACAATGCCATAGATCCGTTTGACGCCCGCCACTGCGAGAGTTTCAGCAAACTGGTCTGCAACAGTGCCCATGTTCGCTCACATACGCGAAACCAGCGCTCCCGATCGCTCGGAATGACGTTGTCGAGGTTATGCGAAAAGCAATATTCGCTTTAGCCAGACCACGGCCCAGGTTGCCTGCGTCATGGGTGTCGCGCGATTTTCGCTACCCGGACAAATTTGCCCGCGAGCTCCCGGTCGCCCGACAGATGCGGGTCTTGCCTTTCTGCCCATCAATAGCACTTTCGCCTTTGAACGACGCGTCCGCGTCGCTGAGCATCTCGTGCATCGTGATCTCACCCACGGTCTCGGATGCTGCTCATGAATATTGGCGAAAGCGCCGTCTGCTCAAATTGGCCGCCCAAAGACTAAAATCGATTTCATAGAATACAGTTCCAAAAAATACGGAGTCGGCTCGGCGGTAGGGAGACAAGCAATTTACGGGTCGCTGAATGCTCGCAGCTCAATAGTCATCTCCGCGAGATGGCGGCGAGCAGGATCATCACGGCGAGCGTCAGATCTTGGGCATCTCGCGAATTCGGGAAGACGGCTGCCGTCGAGCGCCTTGAAGAGCTTGCGAGGTTTTAGCGACACGTTAGTGATGCTCGTTACGGTGGCGTAGCCTGTAAAAGCGTCCGCTCGGCATCGATCACCATGAGAAATCACCGATACCGTCGCTGTAGCGCTGGCGCCAAGGGCACTGGCGGGTAACTCAATGGGAAGCTTCAGCTGCGTCAGGCACTGTTGTTCGAGCCGATAGATTACGAGCGCGTTGACCACTTCATGCCAAGCCTGGATTAGAGTTTTCTGATACCCAACCGCAGCCTCCTTGCTGTTGCGACTTGCGCGGCTCGAGCAGGTGCTTGACCGATTTTGGTCGGGCGAGCCCAAGGGCCCGGGCGACGCCGAGGCCGTGCGGAACCGGCCGAGCGGGGCCGGCGACAAGCAAAGCCGGACCGTTGAGCGCATTCACCATGCCCCACCAGCACTTGGGCCACCTTGTCGGCCAGGCGCAGCGGGGCCTATCGACCGGCAGGGCAATCAGCCGCGCGGCCCCGCGCAGGGCCGAAGAACACGGTTGGGTCGGCGATCCAGCGCGTCGGCTTGCCATGTTCCAGGAGCGACCGCAGCGCCCACCGCAGGCCACGGCCGCTTCTTGCCGGGCTCAGGTCATGCTGCAGCCGGACCAGAGTGGTCGGCCACCGCTCCCCAGCCGGTCAAGGCAGCGAACAAGCCGTCCACCGCCCTTTGCAATACCGGCGAATGGTAGCGCAGGAGATTCTCCGATCGATTGATCGGGTCGAGAGCAATGACGGCAGATCGCCGGACCGGTGTCGGGAAGTTCACAAGGTCGTTGGCAACGGACGGGTCGTAGGTGACGACTCGCCTTTACCTCGGTGACTGCAACACTGATTGGGACGAACTTACTTCGTGAGGTGCGCCCCTGCGAGCTCCGCGACTGCACCCAACGTCGTCTGCGCGGCATTGAGCCCAAGCCGGAAATCTATATCCGAATAGGACGAGAAGCGATCGGTTGCTTGATGATAGTGCGGGTTCCAGCCAGCGCCGATTTGCATGCCGCGCTCGTTTTCACGCAGGCTGATCGCCGGCACGTGGTCCATGAATTCCGAGGAGTCGGTATTGCTCATATGTGGACCGACTGCCGCCGGATAGTCCGTGGCATACTTCTCGTTGGCGTCGCGCAAGAAGAAAGCGAGTTTCATCGCCTGATCGGCGAATTTCGCAGTGGACTGAAATTCGATGTTGATGTCCGCTTCGCGGCGTTGTTCCGCACTCACGTTGCCGTCAGGACCCGGCATGCCATGATCCCACAGCAGCATGTCGTGCTGGATCATTCCAAGCCAGTTCGGCTCCGGGTAGCGGCCCGATCCCGGCGGACTTTCTTTTCCCTGCAGAGAAGTTCGCTGCTCGACGTAGGCGCGTGAACCGACGTGTCCCGACTCCTCATTGTTCCACAGCACGAAACGGATCGACCGCTCGGTAACGACGTCTGCATCGCTGAAGATTCGTGCGAGCTCCATGACCAAGGCTGTCCCTGAACCATCGTCATCAGCAGCTTCGCCAAAGCCCCGCCCGTCCATGTGCGCGCCGACGACATACATCTCGTCTGGATACCTCACGCCGACCTTGGTGCAATACACCTCTTCGCTTGGCCCTGACCTCACAGGCCCCCCGTTGAGGGTACGCAACACAGGATCGGCTTGGGCAGCGGGATCATTGTTCGGCATCTGCGGCACGACCAAACCCCGCAACCTCGAGCCACCAGCGCCTTTGAGGACCTCACCACTCGAAATTGCAACAGCTTGTGTCGCCGCCGTGCTCCGTTGAGGCCCCGGCGCAGGGACGTCGTAAACGTATCTGATTCGCTCTGTGTTGCTACAACCGGAGCTCTTCAGCTGAGCCTCGATCCAGTCGACCGCGGCCCGGTTGCGATCCGTGCCTTGCTGCCGATCGCCGAATTGTGTCAGGCC
>JASHYD010001406.1 GCA_030043175.1 Xanthobacteraceae bacterium
GAGCTGATTGCTCAGTTCCTCGATCTGCGCGCGCAATAACGCGATCAGCGCATCCTTCTCGGCGCTCGACAAAGGGGACGAATCAATGGGCGTGCTCACCCATACCTTGACTCACATCCGCCTCCGCAGCACCACTCCCCTCAGCCTGATCGAGTCAACTTGTCGCACACCTCGCCGCGACTTTTGCCCCTCGTGCCCAGCCAGCACTCAAGACATTGAATTCTTTACAGAAACGTCTTTGTTCCCATTCGGTTTTTCGGCCCATTTGGAAATGGATTTTGCCGGGCATTTGGAAATTCTGTGCCGCTTTGTTCTTCCAGCTGCCTGTGGGCCAAGAGATGCGGCGTGCCGTTTGCGCGTTGCCGCAAGTGCGCGCTGCATCGTCTCCTTGGCATAACTGCGGTAGGCCTGCGCGGCTCTATGTCCCGAGAGAGCGCGGCCCTGACCCTCGGTCAGCTCGGCTTCCTCCAACTCGGTCATGCCGCCGCGCCGACAGGCATCGAGCGTGAAAAGCTCCGACACCCCTCGATCTTCTTACGCAGCGTCTGCACCAGCTTTTCCATGCCGGGATATGACCATAGCTTTGCGGTGCCCTTGCCCTCGCCCTTTGCTATTTTGCGCATGATCATCGGTATGCCGAGCTTGGGCAGATGGATCAGGATGTCCTCCGCGTCGGCGTAGAACTTGACGGTCTCCCCGTCGATTGTCTCCTCGAGCGGATGCCAGACCAACGCCTTGTTTTTGTGATGCTCGATACGTACGGCGTGCGACCACTTCTTGCTCCGGTAGTCCGGCCACGTCAGCAAGCCAGCCACCACGTTCTCTGGTCGCTGAAGCCATTCAAAGCAGATCACCGCCACTGCCGGCTCGGGCCGGCCTTCCGCAATGCAACCCCACGCGAATTTATAGACCTCCTCGCGCGTCACTGCGTGTTTCTTACTCTTCGTACGGCTCTTGAGCGTGAAGTCGTCCCACGGGTTCGGGTGTTTTTTGTCGAACAGCTCCGGATGCAGCCGGCGCATGATGGGCCAGACCTTGCGGCAGAGCCCAACCACCTTCTCGCCCTGCCGCAGCCTGATTCCGTTCGGGCCATTGATTATCTTCTCATAGATTTTGTCGGCGGCCCGGGGCGTAACTTCTTCGATCTGCCGCTCGCCGATGCGCCGGCCACTCTTGCCAACCGTGTCGCATATCATCTGCATGATGTGCTCATAGTCGGGGCGTGAGCGGGGCGAGACTTTATAAGCCTTCTCGGTTTTGTATTGCCTGAACAGCCAATCAATGGTGCCGTAGCGCGCGATACGTATACGACCGTATGCGAAAGAGGCTAAGCGAGAAGGGCTTCCAAGAAATCTCGGTCGAGCCGGCAGGTCATCTTCCTCTGGCGGTCTGTGCTAAACGGCCGGCGACATTTCAGCGAGCGGTAAGCCGATTAGCGCCGCCGCCCGTAACCGGGTCGGATCAACCTCACCTTTGCGTGCCGCCGCAATAATTCGGTGAGCCACGATTTTGCCTATCATTTGAAGCCGCCCGACGTCGCGAAGCTCTTCGCAGGCAGCGTCAAAGGCTTCACCCGTCGCGGCTACTGCTTCAGGCGCAAACGCGCCTTGATTCAGTGAAGGGATTAATTGGCATGCCTCTCCCCTCATGCATTTTTTACAAATTGGGCACAAGCAAGAGAGGTCGTCAAAAAAACGTCATTCAAATAAAATTTAAAATTCATATTATCTCTCGATTAGCAACAAGCCTCACGCACCACAAAATCCCCATTGCACCTCTGAATTGTCGGACTGCTTCGTACTCGCCGACTATGGCTTGTCGGTATTCCGATCGAGTTGCCTTAGCTGCTCATTGAGTTGCCTCAGCAGCTCGGCGATCCTATCTGGCAGTGGTTCGCGTGATACGTCGGAATGGAGTAACCGTAGAGCGTTGCCAATGCCGGCGCGCACCGAGTCGAAGTGAGAACGCGGTCTAGGTTGGCGCCCCATGCCGACCAACGTCAACCCGTTTGCCGGGATTCTGGGCCCCCTGTAATTCATCGGCGTCTCGCCCCACTTTCCCAATGCAGGGATGGGACAAAGGGGCATTCATGTCAATCATCGGTAGCCCGTGTCCAAACTCGTTGCCCACCATCAAAAGAGTCGCTGACGGTAGCAAAGCGCTGGAGAGTTTCCCTGTCTGTCGGGTTCCCGACGCGGTCGGCGATCATGCTAATGGCGTGTCTACTGTGCAACAGTTAGACGACGCGGCCGAGCTTCATAGCGCTCGATCTCGGAACAGCGGCAGCGTGGCTTTGCAGCGTGAGGTTGCTCGGCCGGACCCCTCACGTGGCCCCCGCCCCGGTTTCGAACAGCATCAACCGGAGAACCGGGGCCTCATCGATCGAAGCGAAATTCAAGGTCCCGGCTAACAGGCTGGCGACGTAACGAAGATGACCCGCAGCAAGGCGAAATCGCCCGCAGTGATCAATCCCAAATAGCCGCATCACGTGGCGCTTCCGGCCGAAGATGAGGGACCCCGTGGATCGTGAGGTCGTATTTCGCGCTACCGGTGTCCTCTCGGCGACGCCGCTCACGTACTCCCTGCGCCGCGATGACAGCGAGGTCGTGGTGTTCTGGTTTGCCAAGCCGGACGATGCGGAGGCTTTCGCGACGCGCTTCGGTGGGCAGCGGTTGCCTTCGTCCCATCAAGAATCCTGAAAACAGGCGGGGCGACCCAAGGCCGCCCCTCGATTGCGTGCCAACCTAGCGATGCTTCCAGCCGCGGTACCCTTCCCCGCCGCCCCCGCCCCGGCTCTTCCGCAAACGATACCCGCACCAGTACCAACCAAGGCCATTCCAGCCGTCCGGGTACCAGCAATGCTTGTGTCCGCCGAAAAATGAATTGCCCCTGATCGATTAAGGTGAGGCTATCGACTGCAGCACTCATGTCGGTCGGCGCGATTGTCGCATTTGCGCGGCCGCCGATCACAAACAAGCTGCCGACTGCAATAGAGACGACCAACGCGATGAAATTCATCGTATTTCTCCCTTGATGCCGCTCAGCTCGCGATTCGAAGCTCACCGAAGATGGTTAGCCTGCAAGCGGGCGTTCTACCGGCTGCCTTGCCGGTTTGGCGCCACAGGCATTAGCCGCAGGCGGCTAAGAATTGATGTCAGGAGATGTCAAAAAGGTTCTAAGTTTGCTTCCCTCGATCGGGCTCCATCAAACGCTGCTGACCGGCGGGCCTTTGTGCCACTATCCAACTTGTGCGGCTCTGTCGGTGACGCGTATGAGTCCCTGGCGTCTTGCTTAACGGCCTTGAACCGCGGCCCGTCCACGGGCTTGGGAGGGCGAGGCACCGCACGCACGACCAGCCAATCAGCGAACCCAAATGCCCTTTCCACGTATCTCCTAGGGCGATATCATTAGCGTGATATCGCGCAGACTAGCGCGCGGTAAGTGATTGTTAATTCTGTGTTACGGCGCCAACTTTGAAACTTGAGGATTGTAGATGAAACGGCGCGAATTCATCGCCGGCCTTGGTGCGACGGCGTGGCCGCTGGCGGCGCAGGCGCAGCTGCCAGGCCGGATGCGGCGGGTCGGGTGCCTTTACGCATTTACAGAGAACGATCCGATAGTGCAGGAGCGCGTGGCTGCGTTTCGGGAAGGGCTCGCGCAGCTCGGATGGACGGAGCGCAACGTTCGAATTGAGGAGAAGTTTGCCGGGGGTGATGCCGATCAAATGCAGGCGTACGCGGCCGAATTGGTTGGCTCGGCACCGGATGTCATTGTCGGCAACTCCACCCCCGTCCTCGCGGCCCTAAAACGGGCGACCCGCTCAATTCCGATCGTCTTCTTCATCGTCAACGATCCAGCCGGACAGGGTTTCGTCGACAGTTTGGGGCATCCGGGTGGCAACATCACGGGCTTTTCATTCGTCGAGTTCCCGATGCTCGGGAAATGGCTAGAAATGCTTAAGGAGATTGCCCCCAGCATCAAACGGACGGCGCTCGTGTTCAACCCTCAGACAGCGCCCTATTACCCCGCCTTCCTGCGCGATTTCGAAGCGGCCCCGGCAACGCTCGCCGCAGAGCTTTCTGCAATGCCGGTGCGTGGCGAGGCTGAGATCGAGGCGGCCGTGTCGGCATTTGCGCGCGAACCCGGCGGCGGTCTGATCGTCACGCCGGATCCATTCATGGGCGCACATCGCGCAATCGTGATCGCGCTGACTGAGCGCTATCGACTCCCTGCCTTCTATGGCCTTCGGAATTTCGTCAGGGACGGCGGCCTGATCTCATACGGGCCGGACACACTCGATATCGTCCGCCGCGCGGCTTCATACGTCGATCGCGTCCTGAAGGGCGAAAGGCCGGGCGAGTTGCCCGTGCAAGCGCCAGCCAAGTACGAGTTGCTGATCAATCTTAAGACCGCCAAGACGCTCGGCCTCACGGTGCCAACGGCACTGCGCGTGCGCGCCGATAAGGTGATTGGATAGTCCTTTGCGAACAAGTGCGTCATGCATTTCCCGGCTAGATTCATTTCCATGCAACCCGATTGCCAAATTACAACAGGGAGTATGTGGATGCGGCGGCGCGAATTCATCGCTGGAATCGGCGGCACGGCGGCGTTGGCGTTTGGCGCGAGGGCACAGCAGCCGGTGCCAACGGTAGCGTTTGTCAACGCCAGGTCGGCCGCTGCCTCGCAGCGCGCTGTGGGTGCATTCCGCAGGGGCCTCGGCGAAACTGGATACGTCGAGGACCGAAATGTAACAGTAGAGTACCACTGGCTGGACGACCAATTCGATCGGCTGCCGGCGCTGATGGCTGATCTCGTTCGTCGGCGCGTGGACGCTATTGCCACGCCCAGTAGCGCCCCCATCACGACCGCGGCCAAGGCCGCCACAGCGACGATCCCGATCGTCTTCAGCGTCCCCATAGATCCTGTCCAGACCGGTCTTGTCGCGAGCTTCGCCCGGCCGGGAGGCAACGCCACCGGCATCCATTATTTGGTCCTGGAGCTGACGGCCAAGCGGCTGGAACTCCTGCATGCGCTGGCGCCAAAGGCCACCCGCGTGGCTATTCTCCTCAATCCCGCCAACCGTCTGAGCGCATACCAAACATTGCGGATCGTCGGGGAGAGTGCCCGCTCTATCGGGCTGCAAACCAAGGTTCTCAA
>JASHYD010001407.1 GCA_030043175.1 Xanthobacteraceae bacterium
TGAAAGGCTGCGCCGAGGGTGGCAGGGAACCGAGATAGGCTATGCAGGAGTGAAATGCGACCACGATCACGATCACAGCTGCCCGCAAATTGCTGAGCACCAGACTGGATCGCGACATGCCTGCACGAGTTTGTTTCAGCATAATTCGATCCGAATGCGACGATAGCCAAACAAGAATCGAACGGTCGATTTGCACCAGATGACAAGGCGTGGCTATGTTACGCTCGTATGGGCTCGACTACCTGTACCTGGAAATCAGACGCGCCGACTTGTCGCACCGTTAATCGAGCGATTGGCGGTTGATGGTATTTCGAGCGGGGGAACGAGGTCGTTGAGGGTAATCTTGCGCCCAACCCGGGGGCGTCAGTTTGCCGATCTCCGTACGCCGATTTACCCGCGCACATTCTCCGAGAGAACAAGATGTCGCCAAGAGAGCGGCTGCGGACGCGGCTCTGCTGCATGCAAAGCGCGTGATAATCTTTTGAAGTCCTTCATATTTGTGACACAGTTGGCCTGGTATTGCCGGGGCCGCCGTGAGGCGTCAATACATCCAACCCGGACGTCTTTGTCGAAACTGCGAACCGGGAGGAGGCGCTTCGGTCGGGGTAAGATGAACGGCGGCACGTGGATCGCGGCTACTTTGGATGGTGGCGATGCCCGCCACGGACGAAAGGAGCCTCCGAACGTGCGTGTCGTGGTAGCCGCGCATGACACAGCAACAGATAGCCGAAAACGGGGCCCAGTCAGTCTTGCATTAGCCCCGTCGAACGTACCACCCAACGCAAACCTGTCGGCCACAGCGCATCGGATCGTTGGCGACCACAGGACATCGCGCCCGGCCCCAAGCAAAGGGTTCCACCGCTCAACGACAATCGGGGCTTCCTTCCGCGCCGCTGCCCCCTGTCGCGTTAGCTCGGCATTTTGTCGACCGGCCGCCGAAATGGCTCCAGCAATCAGGCCGTGCAGGGCCCAGACTTGCTATCGCTTCCGGCGCGGGGGCTTTTTGCTTGCCGACTGCCGAACAGGGATGTCGTCAAGCGGATTGATACGTCGCTTAAGCATCGTTGCGCCCATGCGCTATAGGACAACCGACCCACTAGCCGACAATGGATGATACATGCCTTCGCTTCCAGTCTCGCCCCACGTCCTTACTATTCTGTTGCTGATCGGCTCCAACACTTTCATGACGACAGCCTGGTATTGGCACCTACGCTTTCGAGAGGTGCCGCTCTGGCAGGTCATCTTGATAAGTTGGGGTCTCGCCTTTGTCGAATATTGCCTTGCTGTGCCCGCAAACCGCTACGGTAGTTACGTTTACAGCGCTGCCCAGCTCAAAACAATTCAGGAGGTTATAACGCTCTCGGTTTTCGCGGTGTTCTCCGTGGTTTACTTGCAGCAAGCGATTACTTGGAACCAGGTGATCGGGTTCGCATTGATCGCCGGGGGTGCATTTTTCGTCTTTCGCGCCCCGATATGATGCAAGTTATTGACCCTCACGCGACGACCGGCCTGGGAGACCGTGGACTGCGTCCACTCTGCGAGCATCCAATTTGCGAGCAAAAGGCGGTGTAAGCTGTACGCGCTGCCCCCGGTGAGTGCCCACCCGAAAAGTACACTTCACGGCCTTGCTCGATCGATCTGCGCTCGCGCCTACAGTCACTGTCCGTCCCACGAGCAACGGACTGATCAAAGTGCATGATCTGTTCTGCGCGATCGTCAGCCGCACCGCCGGCACACAATGCGTCGAATGAACGAAAGCGATTCGCTTGCCCATTGGCATCCTCCGGTGTCTAGCGCTTGCCTCCGTTCCACAGCGATCCGCTCGATATTTTTCCTGCCCGTGTCGCACGCCCACCCACCGGCTAGGCGGCAGGTGAGATGGTTTCGCAAGGCTTGCCTCAGAAGCCGTCGGCGAAGGGCGACAGCACCTCACTGGCGGGAGCGTGCCAATAAGATCATTTATTCCGCCGGCTCTTTAGGGAGCTCCGCAGCCGAGGCCACAAACCAGCCGTTATAAACAGCAAGGTGCTTGATCCGAGACAGCCAGGCACCGCGGCCCACAGCCATGGATCGTATCCAGTTGCCAAGTAGGCGGCCACCGTGCTGCTTCCAATCACAGCGCCAGCCCCCATAACGGCAATGGCCCATCCAGGATTTACGGCTCCACTACCTGATCTCCCGATGAGAGGTCCTAATACGAGGGGCATAAACGAAATCTGGAGACAGCTGAATCCTAACACCAGGGCCAAAAAGCTGTTGCTCGATAAGGTTATCCCATAACGCGCGTGGGTGAGACAGAATATCGTGAAGACGACGAGTACGACACCCGTCCCGGCGACGATCATCGTTCCTTGCCGGCCACGCATCCGCATAAATTTCGGTTTGGGCCGCAACATCGGTACGATATCATATTGAATCGTGCACAGATTAGCGACGAGCAGCGAGCTCATCGTTGAAACAGCGATCGCAAACAGGCTGAACAGAAAAAGCGCCACGACGATCGTGGCGACAAAATTATCCTGTGCGACCAACTGCACAATGAGATCTTCAACAACGTTTGCGCGTTCTGATGTCACCAAGTTCAGGCCAGCAATGGTACCGAACAGGCAGATCAAAAATACCACCAACGGAACCTCAGCGGCGTATGTCGCACAAAAACGTCTAAAATCGCTCGTCCATTGATCTTCCCAAAAATATCGCCAACCACGTTCCTTTTCGAATGCTGCGAGTCTTTGCCAGTTCACTATGTCGACGATCGGATGAAACAGCGGCCACAAAATGAGAACAATCAGCGCCGTGCCGGATACATGCGCATTGGCCAGCAGCGTGAGGGCGTCATTGGCGATGATTGGAATTCCCGCGGCATATAACTCCACTGCCGAAAAACCCATCACCAAAGCGATGAAAATCACAATAAACACATTGAGAATCTTCCCAAATCGACGCACGAGTCGCAACGGCAGAGGCTCACGTTCTCGAACCCCGACAACCGCAGCTGAAACCTCATAACGGATTGAATTGGTGTCCACATAGCGCGCACGTCGGTAGACAAGCATAATGGTGCACACAATGGCTATAAGCGCGATGGCGAGACGGCCCCGCGCGGGAACGGTCCCGAGTTCCGACAGTTGCAGATACAACAGGAACGCCGTCGATCCGAACAAGCCTAAATATATTAGACCCAATTGGAGTTGGGCCGCATGCATGGTTCCGCGATGCCCGGACCACAGCGCGCATAATGTCACGACCAACAAGATCGCTGCCAAGAACAGTTCGGTTAGTAGTTCGCTGTCCCATAATAACGGCTTGAGTGCCGTCGCTACTGCCAGCATCTCGCAGGCCACGAGACCAGCCAGAGCGAACATCGTCAGAAGGGCGGCAATCGCCCGGACCCGCTGATCGTCACCGTGCCGCCGGCAAATGAACTCATGCACGGTGATAGAGCGATGACGACGCAGTACATCGGCCAGAAATTCCAGTATTGGCCGACGCAGGATGTAAATGATTGACAAACCCGACCCGACGAAAACCGTGTAGACGATCGCTTGCCACAAGTCGCCGTTCGCGCCCCACGTGAACACAGGCCCTAATGTCGCCAAGCCGACGCCATAGGCGACCGAGGAATTTTGTATCACCGTCGGCAGAACATGATCTGACGACGCAAAGTCCTCTTCCGCACCGAAATAGGCTGGGCGACGTATTAAAAGCCCCGGTGTAACGAACAGGACGAGGATGGTGGCTAGAGCGAGGAATATGAGGAAAGCCATGGGGTTCCATTGGGATTGGCGGCTGTCTGACATCGTCGGCCCCCCTCATTGATACCCAAGGTGGTTCAAGGCGGATGGGAGGCAATCGGCAGGTTAGAGCAAAGCGCGACGATGACGGCACAAATCGGACAGAACGACCGCGACGAACCAAATATTCGATTCGTCCACACGCCCAAACACCATCGCAACTTCACAGCAAGAGCTGGGGCATGGCTCGCTGTGTTGGCAATTTTCATGCTGTGGTCCACAGATGCGCTCGCAGCCGGACCGCGTGTGATTCTGTTGCGCGGGTGGTTCGGCGTATTCTCCACAGGACTGGACCGCATTGCCGATCATCTCAAGACGCAGGGTATCGAGGTGGAGGTCGCGGGACACTTGTACTGGTCGAGCGCGATCACGGAGATTTTGCGCGAACGGTCTGCCGGCCAAACTCGACTACTGGTCCTGGTGGGGCACTCGCAAGGGGCGAACAATGTGATAAATATTGCGCGAGCTCTCCAGTCACATGGCGTCACGGTTGATCTGCTGGTGACGATCTCTCCATTTCTACAGGATTCGATTCCCGCCAATGTCGTGAAGGCGATCAACTTCTATCAAGCCCCCGGCTGGGGGCAACCCGTTGCAGCTGAACGCGGTTTCCGCGGCAAGATTGAGAATGTCAACTTGGCGAGCGATTTGACCGTCACGCACATCACCATCGACAAGAACCCAAAAGTCCAAGCCGAAATTCTGCACGAGATTGCTACGCTTGCTCAGCAAGCCGGCGATCCGAAGTCGACCGCTGTTCCTCGATAAAGCATAATTGCCGAAACTCCGTCCGAAGGAGTTTTGCCCGTTCGCCTGCCTGGACTTCATCGCTGCGCTCGATGCAAGCTGGTTGCGCGACATTACTGCTGTTATCCCTGCGTGACGGGACCGCCGGACATCCCAGGTGCGCTGAAAAGCACAAGTGGAATGTAAACAGTATGTAGCTACTGTAGCGAGAATGAACGCTGCGGAATGTCTCCTGCTGATTGAGCAGGGATACGAACGGATACGGACTGTAGCCTATTGCCAGCTGAGACCCGCCGAGGAAAGGCAACATGCACAAGCACGTAATACTCGCGACGACGCTGACTGTGGCGCTAATTGGTGCTGCCGCAGGAGCTGAGCTGCCAACATGCGATGCCTTCATGACCCGACTGCGATCCGCCGGCCAGGCACTGACGTTCCCGCTACCCGCCGTCAAGATGGAGCGCAACCCCGGTGTCACCGACTACGAGCTTTATCGAGTCACCTACCCCTACGCTGAAGATATTGAATGGATGGGCAGTCTCTCGTGCGAGGAAGGCCGCGTCGTCGGCTATCAGGTCTCTTTCGACCATTACGACACGCGACGCGCATCCTCGCCGCTCAGCCCGCAAAATCTGCGCGCGTGGCATATGGTAAGCGCGGCCGTGTACGCTTTCACCGGCTGGCCGGCGCGACAGACCGTCAGCGCGGCGCGCAAGCTGCTGGATGGCCGGCCGGATATGGCGCTTGGGCCGTCGTCAGAAGCGCCGCTGTCAGCCGACGCTTTCATCAGCGTCGGCTACACCGATGTCATCATTGATACAAACCGGCCGCTCCCGCCATCCCCGGGGCAGAGAGAACATTAGATCAGGGTCCAGACTCAATGAGCTCACGTCCGGTAGACTACGCGGCAGCGAAACGTTGGAAAAAGTTTCGGGCGAGTTTGTACTAGCGCGGCGACGCCATGAAATCCCCGCGCCGGCAGTAGCGACGCTGTCTTACATCTGATGGTTCGAGCGCGAAGATGGACGGACTAACGGCCGGACCTCCTCGGTCCAACTCGTGCAGGCCCTGTCGCCTGTGCGATCAAGCTGTGCCCGATAATTTTACCTGCGAGGGAGAAGGCCACTCCGTCGGTCGGAGCGGAGTGCTCGCTGGCCCCAGAATGCGGACCTTCTCGTCCGGGGCCGCGAGCTCACCAGAGTCTAGTTAGGAAAGTAGTTAGGCTGGGCGTCCATTGAGCTGCAGCGACACCGGTGCGAGACCATCGACGCCGAGGACCCGCGCTGCTCCCGGGCTGAGGTCGATCACACGCCCGGTCACGTATGGGCCACGGTCGTTGATTCGCACCGTCGCAGAACGGCCGTTACGGCGGTTGGTGACCGTGACCCTGCTGCCCATCGGGAGTGATTTGTGGGCGGCCGTCATGGCGTTGGGGTTCATGTGTTCACCGTTCGCGGTGATGCGGTCGTGGTAGACTGAAGCGATTCCCTGCAATCCGCCGTTGCGGTCGGTGTTCACCAGATGGAGTTTTCCGTTCCGGTGGAAATACGTCAGCTGAGCCGCCGCAGACGAACTGATCTCGGCTCCTGTCGCGAGCACGCACGCGAGCGCTGCTGTGAGAGCAGCGGCCTTGATGGAACGACGATGCATCGTGTTTTGATCTCTCAAAACGTACTTCCTTTCGTTGGTTTTGCCTGTCGTTCCGACATGCCAATAATTGAGAGGGCCAAAGGTGTGCCCTTGACCATGACATCGTTCGGCTATGTCGGATGATCCACTTTTGCTAAGGGGAGCGTGTCTACTCTGCTACCATTACGTCTTTTTCACGGTTATTATGAGGCTAATTATGTCATGATACTTGACATTTGGCCGCGGTTGGAACACAGCGCCACAGCTTTGCCACACGAACCACGATTCTGATGGGCTGGGCCCGATTTCCCGATAGGCTATCAAACCGTCTCTCGCCCCAGAAGGCCTTTGTTCTGACCTGTCTCCCTGACGATTTGACGATCCCCAAGCCGGTTGCTCTACTACAAGGTGCGTTTTCCGATGAAGTCGCCGGGTCAAACCGAGACATGGCGCCCGTACCGGGATAATGTCGACGCACGGACGAGGTGGATTTGGCACGGTGCTGGCCGCGACCTCAAGATGAGGCAAGGACCATCACGCGTTTGGCGTACCTCAAGGCGAACAGCATTGCCGATCATTCCGCCGGCTGCTGACCTTGGGGTCCTCGCGGGACCCGCATCACATTTTTGAACCAAGATAACGGCCTGTACAGTCCCAATGGTGCCATCAATAACTTTAAATAGTTCTTCTCGTCGGCTATTCCACCGCCGGGATACCCTATGCGTTCTGGTTGCTCGGTAACACCGTCCTTCTGCGGCAAATAAAAGGTTTGAAATATTATGTCCCAAAAAGAGAATTCGACGCCATAATTGCAGGAGTATCCGTATCCTTCGGGAACCTTCTCCGAATGATGCCAGCGGTGCACCTCCGGGGTCACGAACAGATAGTTTAAAAGACCTCCTTTCACGTCACCGCCGCAATGAGAAAATGTTCCGCTAATATTCGTCGCTGGAACTGCGATAAGAAGCGCGAACGGATTAAAGCCGATAACGCCTAGCAGAAGAAATATGACGACATTTCTGAGAGCAAAATCGATTGGATGAGAAACAAACGTATTTGAGGCTTGTAGATCTGTTACTCGGTGATGGTACGAGTAAAGCTCCCATAGAAATGGGATGCCATGTTGCAAACGGTGCACCCAATAGCGAAAGAAGCTGACCGACAATAGAATCACAGGAACTTGCAACCAAATTGGGCCTAATTGCTCCGGAGAAGCCAGAACCAGCTTGCGTCCCAAAAAGTGCTCGGGAAAAAACACCAAAATTGGTAGAACGATCATCCCCGTCACAGCGCCGGTGATATAAAGATTAACGACGTTCGATATTACATCCCTGATTAAAACGGACCTTTGCGAAATCGCAAATCTATATGCATAAATCCGTTCCACGGCGATCATTGCAGCAAGGATTAATAAAGTATCCCATTTTGGGACCCATTGATCTATGGCGTAAACTCGTCCCAAAAGGCGAGCTCCATAAAACAGCACAAATAAGGCCGGCACGATCACCAAACTGCTAATATAAAAAATAGTCTTTGTCGCCATTGGTGGACCCTCCGACATCGAACCGAATACATGAAGCGGTCGAGGCGCTCTACCAGACAGTCGCGGGACCTTTTAACCCGGCAGCACCATAGCATTTTGCCAAGGAACCAGCAATGCTCGGCAACGCCGTCGAGCGTCGCTCAGAGATGTGCTGCCGGTAGGAGCGGCAGCAGCGGGATAGACTGGCCTATGACCCATTCCTGCCTGCCCAGGGGCCGAGGCGGAAGGAGGGGGCGGGTAGCCAAT
>JASHYD010001408.1 GCA_030043175.1 Xanthobacteraceae bacterium
TCCCTGGTCCCCACGGCGACTTGATTCTCCCTTGCATCCCGTTCCATGCCTTCCTTCGCAGCTTCGTAATCGAGCAGCCTATATCGTTCGACCACGTGTAGAGCCTCTGTGTGTGGCGTCCCAAACCTGTCGACCATTGAAACCGGCCCGACCTTGAACCCGACTGTGTCTATTACCAGCGTGACACCTTCGTAGTGGCCGACGGAATCTCCATACCAGGACGGCGTCACGTGACTGGGATGAGACTGGTTCATGCGTATGTGACGGACTTGATGATCATAGTCATAAAGGATCGTGATCTTGTCCGGCTGCTGCAGCAGCTGCATTCCACCACTGCTAAAGACATAAGGCACCCCTTGGGGCGTGCACTGGTTGCGCGGGTCCGGATAGCCGGCGCCGGTTAACATGATTTCTCCATGCCTTTTGAGCACTTCCGCGGCCTCGGGTTTCAAGATCGGATTGGTGTAATCGCCGACAAGCTGGTTGATGTTGCCGGTGCCGTTGCGCCGCGAGCGGTTGACCACTGAAGTGGGACCTGATGACAGCGGCTCGAAGCCCGGGATCGAAGGGTGCAACCATTTGCCGGAGATATCTGGGATAGATGCTCCGCTTTCCTTGCCGGCTGACCCAAGCGTGGGGGCCGTCGATTGCCCGAAAACAGGCGTGGCAGTGGCTGCTGCCAGTGTCACCACCAAAAGGAAATCTCGCTGCACACCCAGGACTGTTATGAGATGCGATTTCATTTTTCCCCCGTCGATTGAAGTCGTGCCAGACTCGTCCCATTCTATCTGGCAAGTTTTTTGCCTCACTAAACTGGGACGACTTTATCAAATCTACTTGGCAAAGCGGTTGCCCATTTTTACGGCATGAGACCCACTGCCGAAAGCATGCAATGTCGGACCGCAACAGCAACCGCAGGGAGGATGCGATGCTTTACCGAAGCGTGATTGGTCTGGTGGGGGTAGTGGCGCTGGCGTTGTCGATGGGCAACAACGTTCAAGCATCTGAAGACATGAACTACCCCAACTGGATGGCCAATATCGGGGCGCTGTCGATCTGCAGCTTACTCTTGTCGGCGCTTGCATTTCCCAATGCGACCGCGGCCGAATACACTCTGATACCGAGCCCACAAACGGTCCACATCGGACATTTCAGCGCCGCGCTCAAGCCGGTGCTGACCATCAATTCGGGCGACATCGTCATCATCGAGACCGTTAGCGGGCCCGATCCAGAGGAAGTTGATGCCTCGGGCGTCGTTCCGCCGAGTGCGGTGCCGGAATACGTCCGCACTATCCGCCGCGAAGTGACCGACCGCGGCCCTGGTGGGCACATCCTGACCGGGCCCGTTTACGTCGACGGGGCGATGCCGGGTGACGTGCTTGAGCTCCGCATTCTCGAGATCGATTTCGCCGTCCCCTATGGCTTCAACGGCCAGCGCCCCTACACTGGCGCGTTGCCCGATGAGTTTCCCGGCTTCTTCCGGCGCATCATCCCGATAGACCGCCAGACCAAGACCGCCAGGGTGGCGCCGGGTGTCGTGGTGCCGGTGCCGCGGCCGTTCTTCGGCGTCATGGGGGTCGCGCCGCTACCCGCCATGGGCCGTATCAGCTCGGCTCCGCCCGGCGTCCACACCGGCAATCTCGACAACAGGGACCTGTCAGCAGGGACCACGCTGTTCATGCCAATCTATGCGCCGGGCGCGCTGTTCTCGGTCGGCGATGCCCACGCGGCCCAGGGCCAGGGTGAGGTCGATCTCACCGCCATCGAAACCGGGCTACGCGGCAAGTTCCAGTTCATCGTGCGCAAAGACATGAAGATCACGTGGCCGCGTGGGGAAACGCCCACCCACTGGATCGTGATGGGCCTGAACCCGAACCTCGAGGAGGCGATGAAGATGGCGGTGCGGGAGACCATCCTTTTCATCACCCAGCGATTCCCGAAGCTTTCGCGTGAGGAGGCTTACATGATTGCGAGCGTCGCGGTCGATTATCATGTCACCCAGGTGGTCGACGGCACCAAGGGCATCCACGGCATGATCCCGAAGGCGATTTTCACTTCGCAGTAGGCAAGACAGCAAAACAAACGAACGACAGCTTGGGTTTAATCTTCGACCGTCGCGCACGAACACCGCTGGCGGCAGCTTATCCCCATATCCCCGGAAAGCTTCCGTCCCGGCGAATGCGGGCGAGGGAAGAGATGGGCCTTCACAACAATAGACATACTCACGCCTCTTCGCAGAAATGCTGGTGTTGGGTAGAATACGGCCTTTACGCCTTCGGCGTCGGAGCAGCGGCGGCTAACTGGCGAACAGCGGCCGAGTGTTGGCCGGAGGAGCCGCAACTCGGAGAATTTGGGTGCTCTGGCATGTGAGGCAGCAGGCGCGAATGCCCATCGACTGCCGATTCTGGCCACGTCTACGGTGACACCAAACAAGTACCCGGAGGGAATGTGATGGAACCGCGAAGCTTTTGGTTGGCAATGCTCGGCATCGGTGTGGCCTCGCTTTTCACGCAACACGTCACTTTTGCAGCCAATGCCAGTTTCC
>JASHYD010001409.1 GCA_030043175.1 Xanthobacteraceae bacterium
TCCAACGCCAGAGATGAAAGTCCGTGCATGGCGCGCTCGAAATCAGCGCGGCGTAAGCCGGGCATGCTCTGGGCATATGTGAGCAAGAAAGACGAGCGCTCGCAATCGGCCCGTTGCAAATGACCCACCACGCTCGCTCCAGGCCCACCGGAACAATCGCTGGCTTGAGCGCGTTTCGGAGAGGTCGCCTTCCAAAAAGGATTACTGAATATGTGTGACTACAGCCTGCAAAACGTAAGCTCGCGCCCCGCTACGGTGGGCGATCAACTCGTGACCCGCGATTTTCGCACCGGGACTCGCGGTTTCGCGGATGTCGAGTGTCCAAGCGTAGCGGTCTGCGTGCTGCCTGGAACGGAAATCGCCTTTGCCGAGGGACTTCCGGTGGCGCGCCGCGGTTTACTGGGCTGGAGGCGAAAGCCGGTTCGCTACTACACGGCGATTTTCCGGCAGATCAACAAGGAGATGTTGAACGTTCACCACGATGCGCTCGAGTTTCCAGATGGCCAAGTGATGCTTCTGACAACCGTCGCGGTTGGCCAAAAGGCGACAGTCCTTCAACTCCCCGCACGCCCCAAGACCCCTGCTGAAGCACAATCCCAGCAGCGTGTCGCCTATGTGGGCTGACGCCTCTTGCAAACCCGGCTCCGCGGTTAGTGCGCCGATCTTGTCTCCCAAGACGGCAGCACTCCGCGTCCGTTTGTCGGCCGGGTGCATTTAAGGCTCACCGTGCGAGAGGAGATGAGCTGCATCAACCCGTAGGCCCGACGACCTCGGCGCGGATTGATTTTTCCACGCCAAGATTTTTTGGTTGGGCGATCGGCCATCCATCTCCTGCGGCCGGCGAAATGCGTTCCAGCAAGTCAAGACCGGTCGCTGCGGACAATATCTGAATTTGCGACAGCACGGGTTTCCCGATCGGGACCGAAATCGCTGGCGCTATCTATCGACAGAATCTCAGCAAGCCTGCTTCTCGCACGGTTAACGCGGCTTTTGATGGTGCCGACCGCGCATCCGCAGATTTGTGCGGCCTCCTCGTAGGAAAATCCTGACGCACCGACCAAAATCAGCGATTCGCGCTGTTCCGACGGAAGCATTTTCAGCGCCTTGCGAAACTCGACGATCTCCAGTCGGCTGTTCTGCTCCGGCAGCGACGTGAGCGTCTCAGCATAGGAGCCGTCGACGTCCTCAACCTCGCGCCGCCGTTTGCGATATTCGGAGCGGAACAGATTACGCAAGATGGTAAACAGCCAAGCGGACATGTTTGTACCCGGCTGAAAGGACTCCATATTGGCCCACGCCCGCAGCAGCGCCTCCTGCACCAGGTCATCAGCGCGATCGACATTTCCGCACAACGAGATCGCAAATGCGCGCAAGCTGGGTACCGACTCCAGCATCGCTTCGCGTACATTCTTCCGGAGCCCCATCACTTGCCCTCGCAATTCGGATCATCAAGCCGCTTGAGCAATTGAACGAAACGCTCGGGCACCCCCTGGTCGACAATCTCGCCGTATATCGATCGCAGCTGCATCCCGATTTTTGCCTTGATATCGGGTCCGAGCTTAACGATTGGATTTCTTTCGGATTTTTGCGCGTACATGGTTCTCAATCGTAATGATGGGTTGTCCTTGCTCATCGTCTTCCTCGCGCCCGCGGCGTCGCTTTTCCCTACATTCGTACTCCTGGAAAAAACTAACCAACGTGCGTCACATAAATCGGTTCCGTATGCCGGAACTTTTTTCGAAGTCGATGCTTAGGAAGGTAGCGCCGCGCCGTTCATTGGGGAGAAGCAACAGTGTCCGAAACCGTGTCCAAATCTCAGGCCATCGCGCAACATGTGCCATATTTGCGCCGGTATGCTCGCGCGTTAACCGGTAGCCAGGCATTAGGGGATTCCTACGTGACCGCGACGCTCGAAGCGCTGGTCAGGGATCCACACCGGCTTACCGAATCTTCTCAATCGAAGGTTGAGTTATTCAGGGCATTCTCCGGGATCTGGAATTCGACCACGCTGGGCAGCACCAGTCAGCAGGTCATCGATCTGACGCCGGCGGACCGCCGTCTCAGTCAAATCACGGCCATGCCGCGGCAGGCATTCTTGCTGGTTTCCCTTGAATCCTTCTCCGAGGACCAGGCGGCTGCGATCCTCAATGTTGATCGGCACAAATTTCGGGAGCTGTTGGAGGAATCGGGGCGCGAGCTCGCCGCCCAGATTGCCACCGACATATTGATTATCGAGGATGAGGCGCTTATCGCACTCGACCTTGAAAACATCGTCGAAGGTCTCGGCCATCGCACCATCGGGATTGCGCGAACGCGAGCCGAGGCGGTCACCCTGTCCAAGAAGAAACGCCCGGGGCTTATCCTCGCAGACATTCAACTCGCCGACGGCAGCTCGGGATTGGAAGCAGTTAACGATCTCCTGGCTGCATTCGAGGTTCCGGTGATCTTTATCACCGCGTATCCGGAGCGCTTCCTCACCGGCGAACGGCCGGAGCCGGCGTTTCTCGTTTCCAAGCCGTACCAGCAGTCTACCGTCTCGGCGCTTGTGAGCCAGGCGCTGTTTTTTGAGCGTAACGCGGTACAGCGCAAAAAGCGTGCGATCGGCTGACACCGGGAACGCTTCACAGGCTTGTGATGAAACCTGGCGGTTTTTGCATTATCGACGAAAGGAGGCGCAACTGGCCTTTGCGGGGTCAGTTGCGCCTCGGCTGGGCCGGCCACGCGCGGGGGAGGGGGATGGCGGCCGGTTGCCGATAAAACTCCTGACTGGGGAAATTGTTCCTGATCATTGGGGACCGAAAAAAACGAATTTCTTGGAGCGTCAACCGGCGGTCCGGCGCGTGGCGGTCCGGCGCGTGGGGCCCGCGTCGGGCGAAACCCGGGTTTATCGCGTGACCCTCGCTGCAGGCAGCGGTCTACGAAGCTGGATGAGGCCACTTTCGGCTTTGTGCACCAACTTGCGATGCTTAGGCCGCGGGCGCAATCGGGCGGGCTGCGGGCGGCAATCGGGTCGCGTGGAGCCAAAGATCCACAGTTATTCTTCTGGCCGGGCTCAAGCGCGCTACGGCCGCCGCAAGCAAGCGTCGAGTGGTTGAAGGTCGCCCGCCTGCCGCGGCCGAATCAGATGGGCGCAGCCCGGCTCTGCCGACGGTGGTCAACCGGTGGTCGATCTCGCGGCAAGCTCAGCCGCAGCCGTGGGCTGTTCCCTTCCAAACGCTCGGCAAGGCTTTGACCGCAAACGTGGGCGCGCGCCCCCCCGCGGGCAAATGTCGCGCGTTGTCTATGAGGCGAGTTGCGCGACGGCCGCTTTTTGCTCCTATCGTCCGGTCCGGATTTCCACGATCGCCTTCTCCAGTGCCTCATCCATGGTACGGCGAATCTGATGGTCGGATTGCGCCACGCCTTTCGCATCGAAGTCCCTGCGGACCATGCTGAACACGCTATCACTGTCGGGATTGTCGAGATCGGTCGCGACGATATTGGCGGCATATGATTCAGCCGCCGCGCCGGCGATTCCGAGCTTTTCTGCGGCCCACAGGCCAACCAGCTTGTTGCGCCGCGCGCGAGCCTTGAACCGAAGTTCCTCATCATGCGCAAATTTGTTCTCGAAGCCTTCCTCGCGCTTGTCAAAGGTGCTCATATGTTGCCCCATTGTGTTGCGCAATTTTTAAGTTCGCACCGCTCGTCGCCTTGCATAATGACAAGCCTCCGTCAAGACAACCTGCTGGAAAGCGAAAGATCGCCGTTGCGGGAATGTCATGGCGGGGCTATGTCAATTGTACTCTATACGCGAGTGCGCTAGCTTTTAAGGTCGGAGAGTTGAGCGCATGGTTGATTGAGTCGCGCTGCACCGATCATCCGCCGCCGCGGAACTCGAACCGGAAAACGGAGCCACGGCACACCATGGATTTTCTCAAGCCACGGTACACTCCAATGAGCCGACGTCGCCGCATCTACGAAGGCAAGGCGAAGGTTCTTTATGAAGGACCAGAGCCGGGAACGTTGATTCAGCACTTCAAGGACGACGCCACCGCTTTCAACGCGAAGAAGCATCAGGTGATTGAAGGCAAGGGCGTTCTCAACAATCGCATCTCTGAGTACGTGTTCCAGCACCTCAATGACATCGGTGTGCCCACGCATTTCATCCGCCGGCTGAATATGCGCGAGCAGCTCATTCGCGAGGTGGAGATCATTCCCCTTGAGGTCGTCGTGCGCAACGTGGCCGCCGGTTCGCTGTCGCAGCGGCTCGGCATCGAGGAAGGAACGCAGCTGCCGCGCTCGATCATCGAATTCTACTACAAGAACGACTCGCTCGGCGATCCGATGGTGTCGGAGGAGCATGTCACGGCTTTCGGTTGGGCTACGCCCCAAGAGATCGATGACATCATGTCGCTCGCTATCCGGGTCAACGATTTCCTCTCCGGCCTGTTTCTCGGCGTCGGTATTCGCCTCGTGGATTTCAAGATGGAATGCG
>JASHYD010001410.1 GCA_030043175.1 Xanthobacteraceae bacterium
CGCCAGAAGATGCTTTGTGAGCCATTCGCGCCATTTGCGCTGGGTGGTCATGCGGGCCCAGACGGAAGCGACCGACAGCAAGATGCTTAAACACGCCAGCGGGGCGAAAAGCCAAGCCTCCTCCCACAGCCGGGCAGCATCGCGGCGCTCCAACGCATTGAAGAAATCGCGATTCCAATAATTGAGACGGTACTGCACGGCGAGCTGCGCGAGAGCGAGCCCGACCAGCGCAAGCGTCAAAGGCCAACTCACTCTCCCATGTTTGGGTCTCCAGAATCCAGACGCGCATGCCCAGAACCGCGAAACCAGCGGATACTCTTCCAATGTATCCTTTTGTGACATTTCGAGCGCCCTCTGACCGCCGGAGGACTATCTTAGCTGTCTTAGGCGGTCCTCGTCATGTCCAAACATCTCCGGAGTGATTGCGCAAGCGAGGGTCTGCAGGCGTGCGGACGCTTTTCCATGATCATCGGCAGATGTTGGGCCGCAGCCAGATCGGGTCGGGGTGGGCGAGGTCATTTTAGAGATCGGTGGCGAGGCGGTCAGGTGGCTGGCTCTCCGTCTCGTGAGAGGCGAGTGCGGCCTCAGCGCTCAACTGGATGAAGAGGATTGCGAGTCTGCGCCGGGCCTCCTCGGATCGATAGCGGTGACACAAAACGCTATCCGTTGCGGAGTGCATCCCGATTTCAGCTCGACATTGAGCACGGCGCGAGCTTGCCGTAAAGGCGAAGGTGAGCCAAACGCGTTGCTCACATTGCTTGCCGAATTGTCGCCGGACAAAGGTGAACTGGACGCCTGGCCGCTTATCCCCGATAGCCACCGTCGCTGCCGCGTACTTGCCAGAGCAAGAACGGGCTCTTTCGTAAGTTAAGGCTCCTTCCCTGCACCCATAGATCGGACGCGGCGTACCGATGTCTTAACAAGGATGCTCCGTATTTCATACTTGGTTGTGGTGGACTGATCGACCCGGCTACGGTTGTGCTGTTGCGCGGGGCGACAAGGCGCTGATCGAGGACGAACGCGCCGACGTCGTTGCGGCAGTGTATCGCAATCGACCAGCTCACAACCTCCAAACGTAGGTACCAACGGCCCCTCCGTCCAAAATGTGTGAAGCGGTCCGCCCGTTGGATCGGATATTGACCAATTGCATGTCGCTGCCGCTATTAAGTACCAATAGCACAGCATCTCCATCTGGGGTTCTGAAGGCCACATTGGGCAAAGAGTCGATAGTATTAGATTCAATTCTCACTGATCCGGGGCGGACAAAACGTGATAAATGAGCGATGACGTAGTAGGACAGATTACGCACAATCGTTGATGATCCGATGGTGAGGGCGCCGAGACAGAGGTCGCACCCCTCTTCTGTATGTGGACCATGGTTCGGATCGGCAGCTAAATTCCATTCCAAGATCGCTTGGGCGCCGTTACGACTGGCGCCGATCAAAATATTCTTCACATGCCAACATAAACCAGCTGCGAATTCACTACGGGCGTCCACCCAATATTCTGTAAAGTAAGTCTTTATTGTAGTATACTGTTTAGCCACTTCGGACATCGCCTCGATTTCACCGGCATATAGATGCCAAGCAACCCCTTTGATGAATTGCCGGGCTTCAGCATCCGCCAAAATCGTAAGGGGATAGTCGATGCGATCGCAATTGTGATCGTAGCAAAACAGTTCCACATTTGCCAAACCGGCATTATGCAGGGCAGGACCAAGATGGCTCCGAATGAAATCAGCCTGTTCGAGCGCGCTCATCGCCATGCTGGGGTTATTTTTGGTGTTTAATGGTTCATTTTGCGGTGTAATTGCATTAATCACGATTCCATGATTTTGCATTTTCTTGATGAAATAAACAAAATAGTTTGCATATATCTTGTAGTACTCTGGTTTTAGTTTGCCAGCAATATAGCTCTCATTGGTTTTCATCCATGGCGGCGCTGACCACGGTGTCGCGATAATACGAATGTTCGGATTGACTTCTAAAATTGCCTTCAGCAAAGGAACGATCTGTATATCGCCCGCCGCCAGATTAAACCGCTCTAGGTCCAGGTCGGTCTCACCTGGAAGTAAATCATCGTAAGAGTAGCTTACTCTACTCAAATCCGAAGCCCCAATGGGGATGCGGAGATAAGTCAAGCCGATCCCGCTACCGGCGGTAGAAAAGAGCTCTTGCAGTAGGTCATCTCGTTTCCCTTGCGGGAGCTTGCTGATGAGATCAGCACTGCCGCCGGTCAATGCAAACCCGAAGCCATCCATGGTCTGATAACCCTTGGTCGGGTTCACTGTGATAGTCGTGCTGTTGCGAGTGACAACGTCAACTGGTAGGTAGCCGGATTGCTTGTTGAATAGGGCGCTTTGGTCTGGCCGTGTTAGCCAGACTTCTACATTCAACTCACGCAACTTTGGTTGGCTGCTGAGTCTGCTCTTCTTCATTCATTCCCTCCCGCCAGTTATCTTTGATCTTTTGAGGAGGCGACAACGCTGGTGGGCAGCTCAGTTTTGAGCGTTGTCGAACACCTGGACAGATCGTGTAACGCATTGCGATCAGGTCCGCACCTACCACGATGGTCGCGGGGTCAGGTCGTGACGAGCGGTTCGATTGGGCGGCTGGCGGGATCGAAGCCTCGCGTTCACCGATTCGACGGGCCGTGTCGTGAGTGAAGTCGCCGATGGCGACTCGCCAGAGAGGCGGGGAAGGCCGCGCGGACGGGCGCCGTCTACTATGCCGGGCTATGCCGACGTGATTGACGCCGATTTGTCGAATATTCTGAAACGAGTGAGCTTCAGCGGCGCCGATCCGTAGGGGCTCACAGGCCGGCGGCCGTCCTACAATTCATTGGCGCCTTCTCGCATCAACGCGTCGCTCGCCCGCAATCCCCGCTGGCCACGATAAGCCATTGGAATTGCGTGGCTTCTTCGGACGCCATCCGTTTGCGTCGCGAGCGTCCCAAGAGGTTGCAAGTTTGTAATGTGCGACTTGAACCTGGCTGCTGCTCGCGCCGCATTCGCCTGGGCGGTCCGCAAGCCTGCGTCCCAGCCAACCCATTCGAGGGCTGCATCGTCGAGGTGCCGCGCACCATTCATGTCACACGGTCGCGCGCATTCGATCAACGTGGAAATCCGTCTCGGCCAAATGAAGTAGGCTTTAGCTCTTAAATAGGTCGCTGGAATCGTGTGACGGGGGAAATTGATACGCCGAGTTGCCACGCGATTTTGCTTCATTTGAGGCAACACCGCGCATCGTGTGCGCCGCGACAGGCCGAATTCCCTGCGCATCCACGATCAGATCGAGCGGCGTGGTGGCCGGCCTCACGCGATCTGCCCATTTGTGGACGGGCTCGAATCCGAGAACATGCAGTTCTCCGTTTGCGGCCGATGTTTCGACCGCTAATCGGGTGAATCGGTTCAACACTGGCTCGCGCACCCATTCGAAGGATTCGCCCGGCCCCTCCTCTTCGAGGCATTTGCGCCGCCTCTCGGAATCGTCGGGGCGCCGGAGATAGGCACTCCGCTGTTTCCAATAGCCGTCGCGTGCAGGGCTTGT
>JASHYD010000145.1 GCA_030043175.1 Xanthobacteraceae bacterium
GCATAGGCCGGAATCAACGCGTCGAGTTCACCGAATCTATAGGTCACGGAGTGGCCGTCGAAGCTCGCGGTGAGCTCATCGGCGTCCATGTCGACGGCGTCGATATAACCGATGTCGCCGTTGTAGACGTTTTTGTCATAGTCGTTCTCGATCTGCATGACCTTGTCACCCGCAGCGAAGGTCCAGCCGAACCTCTCGATTTTCGGGTCCGCAGCGGGGTTGAGGGCGGCCTGCAGTTCGATGTTGAGCGATCTCGCACCGACACCGCCGCGGTTCATCGGGCAGAGAACCTGGATATCGCGAATGGGGTTGAGACCGAAACGCCTCGGGATCCGCGTTTTCACCAGTTCGATGATGCGCTGCACGGCGGCCTCGGGCTGTTCGACCGACACGAAGTAGAAATCGCTGTCGGCTCCCGGGGCTGCGAGATCGGGAATTCCTCCCTGATTGATCCGATGCGCATTGGTGATAATGCGACTCTGCGCGGCCTGGCGGAACACCTCGGCAAGACGAATGACCGGAATAGCGCCGGATGAGATGACGTCCGACAGCACCTGTCCGGGGCCGACCGAGGGAAGCTGGTCGATATCCCCCACGATCAGCAGCGCGGCACGGTTCGGGATGGCCTTCAACAATGCCTGCATCAGCATGACATCGACCATTGAGGTCTCATCGATGATCAGCAGTTCGCAGTCGAGCGGGTTGTCCTCGCCGCGCTTGAAGCCGCCGCTCTTAGGATCCACCTCGAGCAGCCGGTGGACGGTCTTGGCTTCAAAGCCGGTCGCTTCGCTCATGCGCTTGGCGGCGCGGCCAGTCGGAGCGCAGAGCAGGAGCGTTACCCCCTTGGCTGCCAGGATGCGCAATATCGCTTTGACAATGGTGGTCTTGCCAACGCCGGGACCGCCGGTAATTACCAGCACTTTGGACGCCACGGCGAGCTTGACGGCGGCTCGCTGACTCTCCGCGAAGGCAAACCCGACCCGTGCTTCGACCCATGGCAACGCCTTATCAGGATCGATCCATGGCCAAGGGAGCGGGCCATGCAATAGCCGAATCAACCGCTCGCCAATGGCGTGCTCGGCCCGATGCAGTCTGGCCAGGAAAATGCATGGCGTTTCGCCGATCGTGTCGGCGATGACGGTGCCCTCGGTCAGCTCAAGACTGAGTGCAGTGCGGACAAGTTCGACCGGTGCCCCGAGCAGCTTTTCAGCAAGGGAGGCCAACTCATCGGTCGGTAAACCACAATGGCCTTCATTCATCGCCTCCGTCAACGCGTAGGAGATGCCGCTCCGAATCCGGATCATTGCGGTTTTCTCGATGCCGAGCTTCATGGCGATGGCGTCAGCCGTCTTGAAGCCAATGCCGCGGATATCGCGTGCCAACCGATAGGGGTTCTGCGACATCACCTGCATCGCATCGGTGCCGTAGGTTTTGAAGATGCGCACCGCCCGCGCGGTGCCGACGCCATGGCTGTGAAGGAACACCATGATTTCGCGTACGATCTTCTGCTCAGCCCAGGCCGCCGCGATACGGCCGGCCCGCACTGCACCGATCCCATCGACCTCCTGCAGCCGGCCGGGTTGAGCCTCGATAACGTCGAATACTTTGTCGCCGAAAATGCGCACCAGCTTCTTGGCGTAGACGGGACCGATGCCGCGAATCATGCCGGAGGCGAGATATTTCTCGATGCCGTTGAGCGTGTTGGGGGCCGACGTCCGCAGGAAGCGGGCCTTGAACTGCTGGCCGTGAACGCGATCATTCACCCATTCGCCTGATGCCGTGATCCATTCGCCAGCGGCAACTGTTGCAGCGTGTCCGACCACCGTCACGAGATCGCGGTGCCCGCGTGCATTCGCCCGCAAGACGCAGAACCCATTCTCCGTATTGTGGAAGGTCACGCGCTCGACCAGCCCCGCCAACACCTGTTGGGTCGATGATCCTGGCTGCGAACGCATCGGGACATCTTTCCGCGAGACTTGCCCGAACATAGTGGTGCGGGGCCGATGTCGCTAGTGCTCATCGGCAATCCGGTCGAACACCGATCGTGCCCGTGCGACGATCGCCCGGGGCCGCACACGATCGTCACATGATGCCTCTTTCACATTTGCGACGTTAACGACCTTTCCGGATTGCGCCTTTGCGGGTCCGGCCTAAGTATCACGTTAGGGGGAATAACTGGCCATGGTTGGTGCGACGGCATCAAGGTCTTTCGAGTGGGACGGATGACGAGCCGCGACGTCGCCATGGGACGATGCAGATCGATTATTCCATACACGCATGATCTAGAATGGTGCGGGAACGCGATTTCCCCTGCGGGGCCGAGCTATTTCCTGCGAGCTTTCTTAGGCACCTCGATCTTCTTCCCGACAGCAGCGATCCTGAAATATTCGAGCTTTTTGCCCGACTTCAGCGCCGCTTCAAGCCATCGCGGCTTGAGCCCGCGTCCCGCCCACGTCTCCGCGGGATTTGCCGGGTTACGGTATTTCGGGGCGACTGGGCCGCGAACGCCACCTCGCTTTGAGCGCACTCCATTTGCCGAAAAGCGATCCAACTTGCCGAGGTGGCCGCGAACTGCCCGGCGTGCCTCGATAACCTTGGCATTTATGACAGCATCGATTTGGCTTCTGAGTTTTGACAGCTGGTCGATCGACATTGACTTCAGGTTCATCGAACCTCCGCTGGATACCCCCGCCTTCAGGCGTGGAAAGGAAAGCGGGAGGGGCTTGTTAAGGGCCACTCCTTGGGTGCCCCGTAAGGGGCCTTGCGCACCCTAAGGTGCATCTTCCCCTCAACAAAGTTAAGTACCGGCGTTGGAGCGAAGCCCGTTTCGTACCCATCCCCGGGCTTGTCTGCTGCTTCGCCTTCGACAGGTCCGAACTGAGGCAGCATTCGGACGTCGGTCTTGAACCTGTACTCAACGCAGCCCGTCCCATTTGGGCGATGGCTTGATCTGGCAACCCCCCGCCCGGACGCCGGAGCAAAGGCCCCGCCTTCAGGTGTGGGGTTGGGTTACGGGATCCCTGCCGTTGGGCTGGGCCAACTTTATCGACGATGCCACTATCTAGAGAATCAATCATATATTATGGAGCAGAGCTTTAAAAATTCAAAGCCATTTTTAATAGGCGCGGTGGCGGACTTGCGAGACAAGTGCGCAGAGGATCGCGCGACATGCTGCACCGAATACAAATCGATACGCGGCCATCTCAGCCGTGTCTCTCCTTTTGATAGTATGGTAATGACGGGCCATCTCGCTGACTTGATGTCGAGGATTACCATGCGAAATCTGAGCCGATCGTTGCGCGCGTCGCTGCTGCTCGCGGGCTTATACGCGACCGCTGCAGTCGCTCAAAACAACGGGCCGCTCCATCCTATGGACGGCTTGACCACAGCCGAATACTGGACTGCCTATGACGTGCTACAACAGGCGGGCTATGCCAAGCCAGATACTTTCTTTGCCAGCGTGCTGTTGCGCGAGCCGGCGAAGGACCTTGTCCTGTCGTGGACGGAAGGTAAACCAATTCCGCGCGAAGCGGATGTCGTCTTGTTGCAACAAGGAAGGACGTTCGAAGCGCGCGTCGACCTCGCTGCACGAAATCTGATCTCGTGGCAGGAAAGGACGGATGTCCAGGCACCATTCCTGGCGAGTGAGATATTTGGTGCCGACGAAGCCATCAAGAAGGAGCCGCTCGTGGTCGAGGCTCTGAAGAAGCGCGGCTTCACAGATTTGAATACGGTGCGATGCAGCGCGCTCCCGGTGTCGTATGTGGCCGTTCCTGAACAGGAGGCGCGGCGGATCGGCTTCGGCGGTTGTTCGCAGCAACATGGCTTTTATCACAGTTGGGGCCGTTCCATCGAGGGTTTGACGCTGCAGATGGACATGGTGACCAAGAAGGTCTTGAAGGTGGTCGACACCGAGATCGTTCCGGTGGCAAACGGCGCCGTGAA
>JASHYD010001411.1 GCA_030043175.1 Xanthobacteraceae bacterium
GGTTGAGCTTCATCGCCTCTTCGCAGTCGGCGATCGCACGGTCATACTGACCCTTGCCGTTCCAGGCCCCGCAGCGGCCGGCGTACGGAACTGCAAGTGTCGGATCGAGCCGAAGCGCCATATCGAAGTCGGCGATCGCGAGGTCGTACTCTTCCTTGACGCTATAGCTGTAACCGCGCTGGCTGTAGGGGACGGGCCGTTTCGGATCAAGCCGGATCGCCTGTTCGTAGCTCGCGATCGCACGGTCATACTCGCCCTTATGATCGTAGGCATTGCCGCGACCGGTGTAGGCAACGACAAGTTTCGGATTGAGCTGGAGCGCCCGTTCGTAGTCGACGATCGCACGGTCATACTCGCCCTTGGAGGCGTAGACGCCGCCCCGATTGTTGTAGACGACGACAAATTTCGGATTGAGCTGGAGCGCCTGATCGTAGTCGGCGATTGCGCGGTCGTACTCGCCCCTTTGCTTGTAAACGTTGGCGCGGCCATTGTAGGCATCTGGAAGTTTCGGATCGAACAAGATCGCCTGATCGAAGTCGGCGAACGCGCGTTCCCACTCGCCCTTGTGCTCATAGCTGAAGCCGCGGTCCGCGTATGCAAGAGCATATTTCGGATTGAGGACAATCGCCTGATCGAAGTTGGCAATCGCACGATCGTGGTCGCCCTTGCGCCACTCGTAGGCATATCCGCGGCTGTAGTAGGCACCGGCGTCTTTTGGATTTCGCGCCAGCAAACGGCTGCACGCGGCGATGCTGTCATCGCCGCTCGCCTTCTTGCACGTATCGGCGTCATCGGCCAGGGCCGGCACCAGCGCAGCACTCAGGGTCAGCAGCGCCGCGCCAGTTGGTAAGACGACAGTAAAATTCATATCGGATGCTCCTGCAATCGCATCATAGTGAAATCAAGCTCGTCGCTCTCCCATTCTATCTCGCGTCAACGAAGAAGAAATGCTGCTCTGAGCGGCCCGAGAACCCTAAGCGAACGGCTGCCGGCGCGGGCTCGACCGCGAGCTTGAGAACGCGCCCGGCACGGTCGAGCAGCTGCAAGTTCTCAAACGATGGCTCTCCGCAGTACTGGCCTCTACTCAGCCGAGCTGCGGTCAAGGCGCTGAAATGGGGGGCGCGAACGTCTTGAGCGCACCGAGCAACTTGTCAGGACGGCGGATCAACGATCGTGGTCCCCCCATGCCCGTCAGCTTGAGGCTACGAAAGACAGTTGGCTATACTGACAACCAAAGAGCTATCGGCGGTGCGGGTGCCATCGCTGACGTTCGAGTGCCGGCTGTACTGCTGCCATTAGGCGTATATTGGAATGTTGTGGTGGCGTCGTAGGCAATGTCGGCGAGGTCAAGATTGTTACCGAGCGCAAGGCCAGCCACAGGCCTCACTGGGGGAGTGCGCGAACAGATCGCCCGGCAAATTATTACGGCGGCTAAAGTTGGTGAGCGTGACGCCGCTCGCTTGCTAAAGGTGGCACTCCTCCAAGCCTGACTGAAATCCGAAATTAGAAGGTCACCGTCAGCAATCGGAGGCGGATCAAATTCGCTCGCTGGGACTTGCGCTGCTCCATCCGGAAAGCCTCTAGAGTGAGGTCATGCAACCGCACAGGATCCCCCTCGCCAGCCTTGGCAAAGGTGATGATAAGGGCAGCAACCAGCCGCGCCGCTGGGTCGCTTCGATCAACCAATCCCAATTACCCCAGCACGCCTTCGAACGCGCCGACCAGGACACTAGCGTCTGTCGCAAGATAGCCGTTGCCGCTATAGTTGATCGGCATATGGTCCACTTTGCTGCCAAGGCGGCGCTGATCTTGTCTAGCCCAGCAAGTAGATTGTGATCACAGGGCAGAACCCCCGCGCCCGCGTAGCGCTTGACCCGGTTGGAGACATCGTGGCGTCTTGCTGGCTCAACTTTCTCCAACTAAGCAACAAACTCGGTATTGCCATCACCGACCAGGCAGTTGATGTCTTGGCTCCATCGCCGGTCGCGACTTGATGAAGCTTCCCCAAGAGTGGAACGCTAACATAATTACGACATTACGAAATGCTCATGTTGGAGTTATCCACACACCGGAAGGCTGTCGGCATTCCTACATAGCTACATCCGCGAAGCGACGGATGGGACGGCGGATCAGCACACCAAGGCCAGCCGCTCGCGGTTTTGAACCCCGCTTAGGCAGTGACCCCTCGCCCCAAGCCGATGCACGCGGCACGCACCGAGTTTGCCTTTACCCGAACAGGAGCCCCGCCTCTTTTTCGAGCCGCTCAGCTAGTTTCTCGTACCTCGCAGCAATTCTGCGCATCCCTTCCCGAGCGTCCGCATCGTTGAAGGTCTCGGCTCGAGCGAGGACTTCCTCGGCGCGATCTCGCCTCTCTTTGGCAAGCCGCGCCGAGAGGGCGATGCCAGCATCGAGCAACTCGAGGAAAAAATGATATCGTCGCCGGTCCTGGCTTGGTTCTTCACCGCAGGCTCTCTGGGCCGAACTCTTGGACCGGAAAGGTGCGCTACCATACCTTGTGAGCCATTAACAGTTATAACTTCATAGGCATCATATATAACCTAGGCCGCCAAATTAGGCTGCTCGCGGCTTTTTATTGGTGATTGATGGCGTTGGCTGCTCTTGCCGGCTGGCGTTGGCGAAGCAAAGGCAGATTGGGCAAGTGGCCTGATAGAGCCCCGGTCCCTTTTGGAGTGACGCTCGACCAGGAACCGCGTACGGCGAGATCACAGTTCTACCCCACGCAGCATGCCAACCGGGCCGCAGAGGGTGACCGCGAGCCCGTGCCCAGATTGGCATAGGAATTGCCTGTCCAGTAACGCCCATCTCCTTGGGCACCTCCCAAACGCCCTCCCTGGGGCGTTCTCCCAGACTTGAGGCCGCCGTAATTGGCGGCCTCCTTCCGCTTTGGTCACGGCCGAGCAGTTGGGCGCATCTACAAAAAAAAGTCATGGGGACCCGAGGTGGTGCTGGCCAATCAACACACGCCCGTACCTGGCAGACCGCCGCATAATGTCATTAAAACTCTCGATGAGGCATAGCAAAACCCGGTATCACGAAATGAAGCGGATGGGAGTGAGGCCCTTTAGCTTAGGTAATGCCTGACGATTCAGGCATGGCCTCAACAAGGCGGCCTCGATCAGCGGAGATCGCGGTAAGGCAAAGCAAAGGGCCAATTTCGCCCGTTATGACCGAATTCTATCGCTTCTCGTGGGAGGGCGGTCCAGTTTCTCGACAAGAATCCCATTCACAATAGTTACAATGCCTGGCCCTATGGAATTAAGCGCAAACCTATAGCATTGATCTTTAGCAACACCGGCGATTCGACGCTTAGTCCGTTACACGTTATCGGCATTGGTAAAAATCGAGTATGCCTGCAGTGACGGAGTAATTGGATCAAATACATATGGCGGGCCATCGCCAGCCTTCATGGGCGGGTTGCATTTCCTCTTCCAGAATTCAGACGGGTTGAAACCACGGCACGATTGTCGCCGCAAACGCGTTCCAACCGCTCTTGGCGCGAGTGGTCGTGTTTGCATCCGAGGTATGAATACTGACATGGACCACATAGCGAACAGCATTACGTTTTTTATCTATTTTGCTAAATCGGCGCCTAAAAGAGGTTTCGAAAAGTTCGTTGACCTCCCTCCGTAGGGCGTTGCAATTCCATCGCCCTATGGGCGCGTGCGTCCGGTGGTCACGTGGTGGCAGCGATGCGTCGAAGCGCCAGCTCCATCATCCTGGCCCAGCGCGTCTGCGACCACTTATGCTCATCACCGCTCACGCACATCTCGACGAATTCCTCGATCACGGTTGTGTCGTCGCCAGGCAATGTCCTTTGACAATGGCGAAACAGTGCGACCATGCCATCGTGCGTGGCTGGCACCGTGTTGAACAGACGACTCAAGGCGTCGAGTTCGTGCGCGATAGCGTCGTGCAATTCATGGTCCGTCCGGCCAGGCTTTCGGCTGATCTCGTACCGTTCCTGTCCGGCTTTTCGGTGCTCCCCGATCGCACGATAGATCGGATCATCCGCTGACGTGGCGGCCCTTGGCCTACTTGCCTGCCTCACAGGCTTGCGGGTCCGGCCGCCACGGTTGGCTGCTGTGGCCGCCGGCGATGGTTTGGGGGTCATGAAGCCGTCCCTTTAATCAAGATGAAGCGTCGTCGCCGCGGGCTGGCCGCGCGGTTGGGCAGAGCAAAGGGCCGGCAGTGGTCGGCACCGCGGGAGGGGCCGGCGATCAGCACCACGGCACGCCACTCGGCAATTCACGCGGCTGCTCACTGCTGCGTTTGGGGCTGGTTCTGGAGGCAAGGCGAAATTGCACGGAATATCGTGCAGCGCTGTAGTAGGTGGGTCGCTCGCAAGATGCTCCGGAGGATGATGCACGGTCTCGCGCGGACGTTCGCACATTCGGAATTTGGGTCTCAGAAATGTTCCCTTCTGAACTAGAGCCAATTCCTCTGCTGATGGGATGGTTCCAGAGCGACCGCGGTATAGGTAATGAAATGGTAAAAATCACCGGCAGCGCAGCGTCATGGCCTCAGATGGATGTCGAGGGGCTTAAGGAAGCCTCCGATGCGCTCTGGTCGGAATCAGCTGGCAGTGGTGCGGGGTGCGAACGTGGCTTCTTAGGACTATTGCTTAGTTCGGCGATACCGATATCGCCTCCTTGGCGACAGCAGGACTGGCCGGGCGGCGATGTCAAATCCCCAGAAACGATATCGCGAACCGGCGATTCGTTCAGCAACATCCCATCAAACCAACGATGGCTCAGGAACATTCCCGCCAACTGCCCGTCGCATGGTGGCTCCGTTCGGTACGAGTAGCCTTCACCGACACAGGCGCTGGTCGGCGGAGATATGAATTGCGGGTTCGACCGCGCTGCGCTCCTGCTGCACCCGATGCTGGCGGGGCTGCGGAATTTGATCCAGACGCGGCTCGGGCCGGATCGATGGTATCGTCCACTCTCTTCGAAACGATGTCCCCTCGGCACCGAGCCGGCACGCCTAGGCGAACACGGTAGGCTCCTCGACACTGTGTTCGTTAAGCAGGATTGGCTGCCTTGGTGTTTCGCAGCAGGCACGCCAGCGCGGCCTTCCGGTCCAGGAACGCGAGATTGCGCGGATTCTCGCCATCAAGTTCGATCAAGTCGAAGGCGCGGTTCGAGCTGCCTCTCGGCGGCGCAACTCCTCGAACCGTGACAAACCATCGGTCCCAGCACAACCGCCTCGCTGTCAATCGTGAAGCTCTTGGCCGTGATCAACTCGGCAGCAGCCGCGATCGACGCCAGTCGCACCGTCCAGTCATACGCGTTGCGGCTGTAAAGCCGCACTGCGCCGCCCTCGCGACGGACGAGAATTCGGTGGCCGTCATGCTTGCCCGTCGGCACCGAGCCAACCCCGCGGTGGGACAGCGTCCTCGAGTTTTCAAGTGGGGTGCCGATTAGCCATAGGTGAAGTCCGGCTTCCTTTGCCCAACCTCGATAATATAACCATCAGGATCGCGAATGTAGCAGCGCGTCTCGCCGTACTTCTCCTTTGGCTCCGTGATAAACTCGGCTCCTCGACTTCGCCATAGTTCATAGCACGCTTGAATGTCCGCAACCCGGATATTCATAAAGCTGCTGAATGAATCGGGGTCGGCCGGGACGCTCAGCGTTACCGATGGTTTGTCGGGTGTCGGACCGCCCCCAACGTTGACGAGGAGCCACATGTTCGCGATCTGGATGTACCCCGGCGCGCCGCTGCTGTCGCCTCTGCTCAGAATGCGACCTCCGAAAACCTTTTCGTAAAATCGGGCCGATCGTTCGATGTCGGCGACGGTAAGAAAGTATGCGACGGTAAACCCATCCTGCGGCGGCATCTGATAGCTATTCTGCTCGACTTGTACTTGGTTCATAGACGACTCCAATTCGGATACGGCGGCGCCCGGCAGCGCCTGAGACTGGCTGCCGCCGTCTCGAGCATGAGCAAGAAGCCCACAGTGCCGAGGGCAGCTCCTCGTGGCGCGACGGCTGGGTATCACGCCGGCCCTAGTCAGCAGGCAGCTCGCGACCCTGGGAAAACCGCTGGTGCCTCGTCCAGCGCAACGCCTGCTTCCCCAACCAACCGAGGAGGGTGCGCGCTTGTTCCTGACGTCAAGCGCGCACTCGGAAAGATCTTTTGTTCGGGCAAGCCGCAGCGCGAACAGCCCAAGCATTGATGCCGGCCTGGCAGGCACCACAACGCGACCGTATCAAGAACCGCCTGCGTCGTGTTCCCGTCTATTGGTCCGATCCTCCTACATGAGCTGACGTCCCCTTGCGTTCGTCCTGAACAACGCGCTCGGGTCGTTCGAACTCAGCACGTCGGCCGCCGACTGCACCAAGCTCTAGCCCATTCCGGTGTGTGCAGTCGGATTGTCCGCTCGTAACATCCTGTAGTAGCCCCCATGCATTGCCGATACGTGCCCGTCGCCCACGCCTTATCAGCTCGCGTAAGGGTGGCAGATCGAGTTGCGGGTGGGGCGATTTCTTTAGGCTCAGTTGGACGGGCTGATGGCTTTGCGGGTTGTTTGTCCCGTGCAACGCATTGCCCATTTCGTTCGACCTTCTGCGCTCCGCAGTCCAGCGGGCAGACGCGATCAGGCCTGCTACGAGCGAAATCAAGCAATTCGAGGTCAGGAAATTTGGGTTCTGCTGGTAGGTTTGCGTATTTCGCAAATCTATTTAACGAGGATCTGGTTTCACTGGTTGTCCAGTCATCATCGATCCGGCCCGTATAGCATCCAAGGCGCTTCAGTTCTCTTTTGATGCCTTGAACCAACGCGCTGTCGGAAAGCACGTCCGGCTCGGTCGGCGGTAGCGACGCCGAATGCGTCGCAGTCAGCTTTTCGGGTGCGCCAGGGCGCTCCTCTGAAGCCACCGGCGCGTTTGTGCGATGCTGCGCGTCGTCACTGGGGTCCTGCCGAACCTCATCGAGCGCTATCTGTCCGCTTTCAAACCGGTCGCGTTGCGACCGTTCCCTTGTCATCTGCTCGCGCTCGGCCTGGACGCGCGCTTCTTCTTGGAGGCGCAGCTTTTCAGCGCGGTCGAGCGCCGCAAGCCGCTCCTGCACGGCGCTTATCAGCGGGCTGTTCGGATATTGTGTTATGAATTCGCTCAATTGTCCCCGGTCGCTTGAGCCGTGGAGCTTCGCCCACGCCTGCATGTCAGTCTCGCGGGTATTGAGATAAAACTCGCCGGCCATCGAAATGGACAATTCAGGCAACTGACGACCGCCAGTCGCCCGATTGACGTCGAGAGCCACGCGACGGAACAACGTGGCAATTTCAATTCCCGGTTCTTCGATCTCCTTCAGGAGAGCGCCCGTGAACGGGCTGTTGCGGCCGGCTCCGTCAACCGCGACCTGATCGGACTGCGTCGCAAAGGCTACGAGCATGCCGCGCGGCGCCTCAATTCTTGCAAGACCTCGTGTCTGTGCAGGATCGCGATACACGCCACGCGAACTCAAGCGCTCCGCAAGCGGATTGTTGCGGCATGCGTCCAAGATCAAAATTTTTACGCCGCGTGATTTAGAAAGCGCGAACAGGACGTCGTCGATGCGCATCAATTCGTAATTGATGCTGTATTCGTCTTCCAGGCGGGCATCGACCGGCATCAGGTAATTGAGGCCTTGATACTGAATGCCATGGCCAGCGTAGTAGACGAGTGCGGCATCGGCCTCCTGCGCCTGGCGCCCAAAGTTCGCCATCGCCATTTCCAGAGAGCGCTTGTCTACGTCTTTTGCGGCGATGACCTCGAAGCCCACTTTTCTCAAAGCGGCCGTCATATCGTCCGCATCATTGGTGGGATTAGCAAGTCGAACGGTATATTGGTAGGCGGCATTGCCAACCACCAGCGCAACGCGCCTTTCCGCGCGTGCCGGGACCGAAGCGCCGACAACTGAGAGCAAGACCAATAAGACCAAAACGATCGACGCGAACCGGTGCATCTCCTTCCCCGCATTCGCTATTGATGATAGACGCATCACGCGCACTTGGGTTCAAGCTAATACGACCCCAAGTCGCTCGGGGGCCGTGGACGTTCGCCCCTGGACAGCCGCAATATCTGGGGTGGGCCAAATGAACGATGTTTAAAGACCGCCCCCATCTGATGCTCGCCCGAGCGCGCTGTCAAGGATATAGCTCACAATGTCGATCTCTCCCAATCTCCAAGTGATCCTTGAGACATGGGCCACCGGTTTTGGCCCCACTCGTGCTGCCCCACTCGCGCTCAAGCTTCGCCCATAACGGGAACCAGCAAGGCCCGCCGCTCGCGGCTTTGAGCCCGCGGATGCGCCCGCGCAGGAATGGATTGATGCTTCTGCGCAGTCGTGGATCGCGGCAGCGGGGATCGTCCTCCCTAACCCGACTCTACAGTAGCGCGTATAATCGAAGTAGGCATCTGAGGGAGAGGGAAGGGCCGCATGGAAGGATCTCGCACCGGCACCGTGTCAAGGCAAGACGCCGACATTTCGAAGCTAACTCGCGCGCCAACCTGCGGCCGGGTGCGACCGCGCGACGTTACCTTAACACAAATTGACACTTCAGTGTGATCGGGCAACCCGGCTCCAAAGATAGAGCGGTCAAGCCGGGCCGCTCAAAGGCCAAAAACGAAGGCTGCTTGGCATAGCGGAGCAAGGACCAGGACCGCGCGACGCAGATGGAGATGAAGGCTCACGTAACAAAGCTAGCATCGGCCGCGGCGGCGGCGTTTCGGTGGGCCGAGATCAACAAACCCGCCGGTCCATCAACGGTCGGACCACAGTAGCCGCGGCCTCGAACATTCGAGAGACGCTCGCCCCGGCCGACACGAGCGCCTTGGCGATGGCGGTGAGGTCGGCAGCCTGTATCAGCGAAATTTGATTGGAAAGTCGCGCCTTCGATTAATACGCCCACGCAATCAATTCACTTGTATGCCGGTAATCTTTGATAGGGCCGAGATCAACCCTTGACCAACGAAGATCAGGCTTCCGCTAAACGGTTCAGGTGCCGAGCTTCTCGGGGCGGCGGTCGAGGATCGTGTCCGCTTCTGTACGGCATCAAGGCGTATCGACAAGGCCGGCGGGGATGGCGATCCCGTAACGCTTGTAAACGAGGCCACGGTATGGTGGGCATTCGGCACAGCACCCACCGTTGTCGTTGCGGGTCGTGAAGCGTGCTTTCGCGTCTCGGCAGGCGCGGGCCGCGGCAGAGGTGCCGTTACGTTCAAAGCCGTGTGGCGCTCCGTCTGGTGCTGACCAGCGGCGTCGCGCGTCATCTGTTCGCGCAAGGACGCAAACTGCACGATGCCGATGTTTATCTGCTGCGGCCCGACGGCGAGCCGATCGACGTTTTCCTGTGCCGCCGCGAGACGCTGGTCACTGATAAAGCGGCTAGCGAAGGTCGCTGGTGCGGCCGTGTTTGGAGTGGGTGGCTGCGCAATTGGTGCCGGCCCGCCGAACCGCAAAGATGAAGTCTGGGCAAGCTGTCTGGCCGCATCGCTGCAGGACTGCCAAGCCAGCGTGGCGGTGACCCCGATAAAAAACGCCACAAGGAAGCGGGAAATGGCGCGCGGGTCTCCCTTGCCCGGCAGAGCCTCGTTGCTAGGAACTAGATCATTTTTCAGGTCCACGGGAGGCATGGTCGTGTCCACCGAGGAACCGGTTGGCAACCAAACTACCGAGTACTCGCACCGTTTGAGGCTCAGCACGGGACCCATCGCCACCTCTCCTCCCAGCTGAAAGCAGTTTCGTGTGTGTCGCGTGAACACAGCAAGAGCGAAGAGGACCTATGCCCAATATCCACAGGCCCCTCTGGCGCATATGTATCGATACTTCATCCTGATGGTTGCGTTGATGCTTGATCCGGCCGCAGTGCAGTTGCTTCCCGCTGCAACATGGGCGCGGCCGTAGACCTACCTGCGCAGTGCCCCTCAACGCGTGCTCCGAACGTAACGAGGAGGTGCCGTGCCGGAGCGAAAGACAATGCCGAGGCCGCGCCCAGACATCTTCATCGTGGCCAGTGGGATGGAATTGGTCGGTGATCGTGGGGGATGAATGTGAACCTCGTTACTAGGATCGATCTTTTCGCTCATGCTCGGAGGGCTCGCTCAGGCTCAGGTTTCCAATTCTCTGATTTGCGCTTGCCTCCCCACGTCCGAAGGTTCGCGGCCATGTCATCCCCAGAGGGCAAGCTTTCTGTAGGCAAGGATGCGGACGCACCAAATTCAGGCTTCGCGGTGTTGGCAGCGGTAGCTGGCAGCGATCGAGCGGCGATCATGATGGAGTCCGCCCTCACCTTTGCCCTCGGGATCGTCGCCTTGACGCTCATCCTGGCGGCCGTCCTCGTGGCCGACAAGATGATCCCTAGGCGAGGCGACGGTAATGGAGAAGTCGGACGCCGACCGGATTGCCGCGCTAGAGCGGTCACTGGAGGCGGTGGACCGGCTGGAGCGCGAGAATACTGCCCTCAAGAAGCGGGTCCACTTGCTCGAGTTGTGCGTGGACAGTGAGCGACGTGAATGTGAGGGATGGACTCTAGACCAACTCTAGACCGGGTCCGTGACGCGTGGCGGGCAAGCGGCCTGTGCCGGAGTACGGCGCCTCGTGATCCTCCGCGAGTCCCCGGTGCCCGCCGATATCGGATCTCCGAAGAAGACCTCATCCTGATGGGGATGCGCAGGGCGGACGCGTTGCGGCAAGGCGGTTGACGTACTGTGCTTGGACCACAACCACCCGAGCGGGAAGGTGAGGGGGCTGCTCTGCGCGAAGTCTAACGTCGGCGTCGGCCCTTCCGCGATAGCACGACGTTGCTTCTGCGGGGATCGAGTACTGGGTGGGTCGGTGCCAGCTCTGCCGGTGGCTGCCGGTACGACGACACTTCGTCGTTTCGCTGCCCTCTATGTGATCGCCGTTTTTATCGGCGGAATGGCTCGTCGGCCGGCATCTTGTGAAAAGCACGACTTGCCACGCGGTCGAGGAAATCCTGGGCTGCCGGCCGATCGGGACGAAGGCGTGGGCGGCCCTAGATCATAATCGGATTCGTAAACGTCATATCGCATTCGCATTTCGTAGTTAATGGCACTAGGCTAGGTCGCCGGAAAACGGGCACCTGCGGGGAGATTAAATTGACCAGCTCCGCCATCATGCCGGTACGCATCTCCGGCTCGCCTAATTTCGGCTCTCGGGCTGCGATTGTCTGCAGCGCCGTGCTGGCGCTTTTGACGCCGGCGCTTGCAGAAATCCAGATTCGCGGCAATCCGGAGGCTCTCACAGTCGAGGCACACGATACTTCGGTCGAGGAGGTCCTCGCAGCCTTGAGCCGTACATTCGGTATCGATTACGATTCGTCGATCGACCTCTCCAAGCGGCTAAACGGGACGTACGTTGGGCCGCTCTCGCGGGTGGTGACGCGTATTCTGGAAGGCTACAGTTTCGTTCTGAAGACTGATAACGGAAGTCTCGTTATCACAGTAGTTGCAGGGCCGAACGTCCCCGCGTCGGCATCACCTGCGTCGGATGCCCCGCGTGCCCCGGGTCCTCAACCGGGGCAGCCTGCTCCCGCTCCAATACCGCGAACTCGTTCGGGAGCGAGCGTCGCTGTCGAACTCAATGCAGGGCGGCGAAAGTAAGGATGGGCGGCGTCGAGTGAACGGGTGCATCGCCGATGGGTGGCGTGACTGATTGGGGAGGAGCGGTCGAGACGACGGCTTGAGCCGCGAGGAGGCGGCGCCGGAGCCAGCCGGCAGGGGGCAGGCACGACGGTACTCGGCCAACTCTATTGGCGGCGCAGCGCTCGGACACAGCTCGTACACGGAACTGGATCCTACCATCATTACATTGATTTATTTGATGAAATTGCAACACACCCCTTCATCGCTTATCAAAAACCATCACCTTTGACACGAAGGCATTGACATCGCGGATATGCGTGAGGCCACAAGCTGCTGCCATCGTCGCGAAATCCTCCCTGAGATAACTCAGGTAATAGGGCTCATGATAGCTCTGAGGAAATAGCTCAAGCAGGCCGTCGTAGTCCGGCTCGTCACCTGTCTGAAGCGAGTCCACGAGAACAAGACGCCCGCCGCGTCTCAATACGCGTGCGAACTCGCTAAAGACAATGGGCCGCACTTTCGGTGGCAGCTCGTGCAACATGAAGATGCACGTTACCGCATCCTGACTTTGATCCTCGAGAGGAATGGCCTCGGCATTCGCAATAATGAAATCGATCCAGCACCATCGCCTGAGATGACGTCTCGCCTCTGCGACATAAGCCTCAGACATGTCGATGCCGAGGGCGGGGAGACGCGGCCACGCTTGTTTGAAAAAGTCGAGGGTCCGTCCGGTGCCACAGCCCACGTCGAGAAGCCTCAGATGGCGCTGGTCGCGCCCAGAAAATACCTGGTAGAACGGCCGCAGCGCTTGTCGCCGAATAGCATTGGCGGTGCCATTAAAAAGCACCTCGACCTGGGTGTCGTAGCGCTGCGCCGAATCAGGCGTCATCCAGCCGCCCGACTGGAAATGAAAATTCTGCAGATAGTAGCTTGGCCGTCTGGAGGGTGTTTCCTCGCTGCGCACTTGCAAGTATTGACCGCTTACACGACGGCGGTGAATGTCGGGCAAGTCCTCGAAGAACATCCGCGATCGGCGCAGCAGGGTCAGCAATGGACCGTCATGATCAGCGGGCAAGGGGTAGATTCCTGCTTCGACGTTGGCGAGGTCCTGCCGGAAAAGGGCCGCCATGTCGCCGTAAAGACGCTGGCGGTCCGGTACGGGCGCGCCGGTAAACACCGGCGCCCGCGTGCTCGCGACAGCGCGTCGGCCGGCGATTTCGGATAATCGTCGCACCACCATGCTGTGGCCGAGGTACCAGGCAACCCGCGGCAGCTGACTGCCGCCATAGGCTAATCGTGTCGCGAAGCGAGAGACCGGACTAGCCATGCTGTGGCCCAGCCAGATCACCGAGCGGACTCGTCCCCGGGAGTGCTCGCCCGCGCGCTTGGCGAGGGATGGCGCGTTGCCAAGGATGGCCGCAACCAAGTATGCCAGGGGCCATCCTTGCTCCTTCGGCAGCCTCAAGACAGCCGCGCGAGGAGCGTGGCGTCGTCAGGATGAGGTCTAAGAGTTTGATTTCGACGATACAATACACGATTGTAGAGGGCATCGTCGACTCGGCCGGTTCCGTCCAGATGTTGCCACGATATGCTGGCCTTCGTCGCGATCGACAAGCATTGCTGGAGCCGTTTAGCCGCAAACTGCCGGTACTGATCGGCCTTCTCGCCGTCCGGTACAGCCGTGGCTGCGCAGTCTTGCGATCAGTATGTGAGTCCCCACCTGTCTCCACCAGGTGATAGTAAAGAGCAATGGCAAACCCATCGAATCGGACGCCAGTCCGATCTATTGGGCTCAAGCCTTACGTTCGCCGCCAGCGCACCGCGACTTCGGGCCGGCGATGTCCCGGCTATTTGTCCGAAGGTCGAATACGCTGAAGGAGTTTATCCCGAATTTCAGGGTTGTCTTGTGCCATATCCAATATCGTAGCGTACTCCTCAACCGACAGCCCCTGTTCGGTCACGGCCTTCGTGAACTCATCATGGGCTTCCGCCACAATACGCTCCTTGTCGGCGGGTGCTTCCGCTTCGGCGAGTCGTTGCCGATAGTCGTTGTGGAGACTTGCGACGCGCTGGAGCGCGGCCGCCACTGCATTAAGCTTTTGATCCGACAACTCCGCTGCGGGGCTAGAAGGACCCGGCGGATTTGATTGGGCCAGAACATTCACCGTAGCGGAACAGCATCCCGCAGCTAGTATCGCTGCCGCAAGCAGTCGTGTGAACAATCGCATGTCTTTCTCCTCGCGAGCCCGCTGAGACGGCTGATTTGAACTACAACATCGGTCGGCTGAAGCAGTTCCGTTTATCGGGGCGGGAAGTACAACGTTCGGATTGCGACCCTGATTGGACGCTCATCGAGAAGTGGCGGCGTGTTAGACGCTCCATCCACCTGATCATTTGTCCATCAGCGCACAGTCGGTAGTTGCGCCCAACAAACTGCCCGCATCGATCGCCCGATAAGATAAAAAAGCAGATCGTGTCGCTGCCTTGAGTAATCCCGGCCGTCGGCGCTGCGTCGCTGGCGCAGGCCGCCCGCCGTTGGGTTGCCAAGTGGAAGAATTCTGCTGCCTCTTTCCAAGTCGAGTTGGCGTGCTCTGCGCCTGCGTGCCTTAGCGATGATCTCTGCCGATCCCAGAAAAGCTTCGGGGCGCCGGATGGCACCGTGTGGCGCGCTGATCGTGCGAGTGCGCAAGAACGACAGAACCCCAAGGTGGAATTTCACGGTCAGCCGCTCCAGCCGGCGGTCCGCTACCTTCAATGCAGGCGAACGCGCCGCCAACTCGGCTTTGTGCTCCGCAAAGCGTCGTTTCCTAACCGAAGCCGGCGTACGACGCTCGGCAGCAACTATCGCTGACGCGCCACGTTCACCACGATGACGCCGAACAGCGCAACAGTCAGCGCCGCCGCCAGTGAAACCGACCAACGCGAGAGCAAAGAGCTACCGGGAGGCTGGCTGCTGTGAGAGGGGTCGGCATCCGTTCACTCCGCACCACAAAACCCTCGATGCCGCAGCGACGTCCGTGATAATGTACGGCAGTGAAACGCCGTGAACATTTCACGAGAATACGCCGCGGTAACGTGACCCCGGCGTTTCCCGCAGGACCGCAGCTTTTGGCGTCGGCTGTCGCCGTTCCAGGTCACAAGGGGGTTAGAGCTGGTGCCGAACAAGAAGCTGACCGATTTGTTCGTCGAACGGGTGAAGGCGCCGGCCTCGGGACGCGCGGGATATTTCGATGCCGCGTTTCCTGGCCTGGCGCCGCGAGTAACCAACAAGGGCGCCAACAGCTTCTCGGTGTTCGAGCGCATCAGTGGCCGGCTGCGTCGCTTCATGATCGGGAACTGTCCTACCCTCAAGCTCGCCGCAGCCGGGCGGGACGCCCGGGCCGCGCGGGAGCGCGTGTCGGCTGATGCCGACCCCGCCGACGAGAAGAAGGTCAGCTGCGAGCGCCGGACACCAGAAACCGAGCGGCTGCCGGACATCGGCGAAGCGGGCTTCGTCTTCACCATGACCGGTGATGCGCCGGTATCGGGATCTTCCCGCGTCAAGTGGCACCTCGACGCGGCCGCGTTCGTGGCCGAGCGCAGCGAATGCGGTAAGAACGAGGAGGATGCCGTTCACCCCGGGCCGTTCCACGGTGTTAGGCGCTCGGCCGCAAGCGAAATGGCCCGTCTGAAAACTCCCGTGATCGAGCGCATCCTCAACCACACGAGCGGCACCATCCGCAGTGTCGCCGCCGTCTATAACAGGTTTGCATGTGTCGAGGGGTGCCGCGCTGCGCTCGAAGCGTGGGGGCGCTGCGTCGATAACGTCGCTGAAGCGCCGGCAAACATCATCGATCTCAAGACGGCCTGCTAGCCGTGCCCCGCGACTACGTTGCCGAGCTGAAGAATCTCTATGGGCCGGACGTTTTTCGCCGGAGACCAGGACGTCCGAAAATAAGATGGACCGAGGCCGATTTTGTGAAACTGCTGGCACGCTACCAAGCCCTCCAGGAAATCCTGAAAACCGAGGGGCTGAGAATGCCGCAGGTGAGGATTTTCGACGCCATGCGCAAGCTATGGCCGTATGAATACGGAAAATGCAAGGACTCGACTCTCGGCCGATACCGTCGCACCGGAAGGAAAATACTTAAATCCGGTCGTATTTAATACCTGTCAAATAAATCAGCTGTGATCTTCCGCTGCAGAATTAATTACTTATTTAATCGACGATTAATCGCTGCTTGTTCGGCCTCGTAAAATTATCGAATGTCCGAAGGCCGCAATGCGAAAGCTTCAAAAGGATTAAACCGGCAGTGCGCCTGCCGCCGCGGTCGGGCGCTATCGGGTGGGCCAACGGACATCTCTCGACGGAACTGCAACCATGGTCCGTGGCGCGGCTCTGACGGGGCGGAGGACGATGAGTGGCACACTTGATGCTCTTCGACCAATTACGCTTGGCGCCTGATCAACGCCAAGATGCTGAAGACGGTATAAGCGGAAGCGGTCGTGAAGAAGCTCCTCGTGGACGCGACCGCTTTCTCGCCGTGCAG